>NZ_QPQX01000029.1:0-15431 GCF_005234805.1 Enterococcus sp. ARL09-542 | reverse complement strand
ATCCTGCTGAAATTGCTTTCCTTTAAAATGACTCATCGTCATTCCTCCTGCTATCTTTTTCTATTATTCTACCTTATCTGATAGTAGATTTAAAACTTTGCAACAGAACCTTTGCGCTAATTTTCTGGTGTAACAAATAATTGTCACGCCATGGTACACTTGATATAACGCCGATTATGCTATCTGTGTCACACCGGTGTGACAAACTAAAAAAGTGAGTGTGACAAATATCGTGATGAAAGCGTCGTCAAAAAGCGCTTGCGTGAATATATAATGATTTTGTCAGGAGGATAGTCAAATGAACAAACGAATTCGTGAAATACTCAAAATGATTATTAAAAACCCTGAAATGAAACTTTCCGCTTTGACAAGTGAACTCGATTTGACACGTCGTCAAATCAACTATGCCATCAACCAATTCAATGAAGACTTGGAGATGAAAAATATCCCAACGATCCAGCGTAGTCACTCCGGTGATATTACAGTACCGATTGAAGTGATCCAAATGATGTCCCAGTTGGATCAGGAAACGGTGGACGAACAAGCAACGTTGGCATTGACGGAGGGAGAACGTGGGGCGCTGATAGTGATGACTTTGATCACCAATATCGAATATGTTAGTCTGGATCATTTGTTGGATATAGTAGAAGTCAGCAAAACTACCATCATGGATGATATCAAACGAACCGACGCCCTACTAAGAAACTACAGTTTGACAATTCAATACGACCGGATTAACGGGTATCAATTGGCTGGATCGGAACACCGAATCTTGCAACTGTTATCTGATTTGGTGAAGCAGTGCCCGATTTTCCGTCGGGAAACCATCCGAGGCAAGTTGGTTCATGGCGTGACGGAAGAAGAAATTGTCCATCTGGTTCACAATATGGAACAAATGTTACACCTTAGTTATTCCGATGAGTCGGTGGATTACCTGCAAACGGCGGCCCGTTTTTTAGTCGGCCGGGGCATCAAAGTATCCACTAAACCGGATTTCTTTCCCGGTGAGGTCAGTAATACACCGGAATACCGGATGTTGACGATTTTAGTCGGCGAGACGGCTTGGAACTTATCCAAGAGTTACCTGGAATGGTTCACGCTCTTATTTTTGACTTCCAATATTTTTGAAAGTAAGACCACCCAGAACTACGATTCAGATCAAGATTTACGTAAATTGATCAGTCAAATGGTGGAAAATTTCCAAAACCAAACCTTGATTATGATCGATGATCGCGAAGACTTTGAACGTCGGATATTAAGTCATTTACGACCGGCCTGTTTCCGGATCCGCTTTAACTTGAGTTTGGGGGTCTATTCTGTCGATAGCCTGATCAAAGACAGCAACCATGCAATCTTGATCGACTTGATGAAAGAATTGATTATTCCCATCGAGAATTGGCTGAACAAAGCCTTTCCGAACGACGAATTGGATTTGTTGTCTTATTATTTCGGCTACCAGTTAAGCAGTCATAACAAGCTGAACAAACAGCGGCCACGAGCAGTGGTGGTTTGTACCAACGGCGTTATGGTTTCCAAGTTAGTACGGGCCAATATGGAAAAACTTTTTCCCGAAATTCATTTTTTGGCTTCCTTATCGGTGCGAGACTTTTACAAGTTTGAAGTCGATTACGACTTGGTTTTTACTACAACACCTTTAAACAGCGCCATGATGCAGTTCATTATTGATCCCATCATGACTTATCAGGAACAAATCAGTTTGCGCTACCGAGTCTTAAGTGACTTGGGCATCACTAAGGTGGATCGCGCGCTGGATGAATTGTTGAAAATCGTCAAAAAATATGCGACGGTCAACGATCAAGCGTCTCTGCGGGAAGAGTTGCAATACTTCTTGGTGAAACAAGATGAAAGTACTCCATTGGATAATTTCCAAGTCTTACCTTCTTTGACTCACTACCTGCGTCCAAATTATGTGCAAGTAATCGATCAGGAGATGACTTGGGAAGAGGCAGTCAGTCTGGCATGTCAACCATTATTGGATCATCAGATCATCGATTCACGCTTTATTAATGATTGCGTGAATCAAATCAAACAACCCGGTTACGCCGGTTATCTGGGGATGCGAACCTGCATCCCGCATACCACTGTTGATAAAGGGGTCATTAATGACGGTATCAGCATTATGGTTTGTCAAAAACCGGTGATTTTTCCGAATGGGGAGGCCATCAGTTTGATTTTGCCATTATCCTTCTTTGATTTAACCAAGCATTTACGAGCTATCAATCAGATCGCCGATATCGCCAAAGATGATTCTTTGATTGATCAGTTGGTGGCTTCAGCAGATGAAAAAACCATCTATCAATTATTAAGACAAAGTTCTTAAGGAGGAAAAAATGAAATTAGCTGATTATCCAAGATTTACCGTAATTATGCGGGGCTACACGTTTGATCAAGCAGATGCGATTTTACAAGCAATGCAGGAATTTGATCATCAATTTGCAGTGGAAATGACCATGAATACTGAAGGAGCCATCGATCATATCCGTGAGTTGAATAAACGCTACGGGGATACGACCTACATCGGAGCCGGCACCGTTAGAACCTTAGAACAGGCAAAAGCTTGTTACGAAGCTGGTGCCAAATTCTTATTAGGCCCGCACATGTTTACTGAGGAAATGTTGGCCTACGCCAATGAAAAAGGTGTATTGGCAGTACCGGCTGCGATGACACCGTCAGAGGTCAATCAAATGTTTGCCCAAGGGGCGGACATCGTCAAAGTTTTTCCAGCAGCAGTAGTTACACCGAGATTTTTCAAAGATATCCAAGCGCCTCTTGGCAAATTGCCCTTGATGGGTGTCGGTGGCATCAGTAAAGAAAACGCCAAAGAATTTTTTGAAAACGGCGCCAGTTATTTAGGCCTGGGTTCCGGGATGTTCAATAAGCAGGATATCGAAGAATTGAATGTTAAGAATCTTGCCCAATCAATGAAAGAATTGCTGGCAGCGATTTAATATTATGGGCGATATACAGGTGAAATATGAACAAGGAGTGGAAAGTATGGAACTTTATCTGAATGAGGAACTTGTCTTCCGAAACGTCGAAGCTTCAACAGATAGTGAAGTTTTGGCCTATCTGGCAGGTGAACTTTATCAAAAAGGGTATGTCAAAGAGGAGTACATCCAAGCAATCCAAGATCGGGAAAAAGAATACCCAACGGGATTGCCATCAACGCCCCCGGGAATTGCTATTCCCCACGCAAATTATGAAATGGTCAATAAAACGACTTTGGCGATTGCCACGCTAAAAGAGCCGGTACTTTTCCATAATATGGAAGACAATAAAGCTCAATTACCAATTCAGATCGTGATTATGATGGCAATTGGTGAGCCCCATGGGCAAGTGGAAATGTTGCAAAAAATAGTCGGCATCATCCAAGATGAACCATTGCGTCAGGAAATGATTGACGCCCGCAATGATACAGAATTATTGGCTTTATTAAAGAAAGCCGTTTTTTAAAAAATAAAAAATCACGAGTGGAAAGCTCGCAATCGGAGGAAATTATCATGAAAAGAATTTTAGTCGCATGTGGAAACGGTATTGCAACATCAACAGTGGTAGCAACAAAGGTTAAAGAATACTTGCAAGAACACGGAGTTGAAGTGGCAACTACCCAAACCAAACTAATGGAAGTGCCCGGCAAAGTCGAAGGGTATGATTTGTTGGTGACAACCGGTCAATTCGATGGTCAAACCGGCAATGTGCCAGTGGTAAAAGGCATGCCTATCCTGACAGGAATCGGTGCTGACAAAACGATGGAAGAAATCTTGAACTTATTGAAATAATAGCGGATTAAAGGAGCTGAAAAAATGAAAATCATTATGAATGTCTTTAACTTCTTTATCGATGCTGGACCGACAGTTATGTTGCCAGTCATCATTACCATCATCGGGTTGATCTTTGGTTTAAAGATTACCCGTGCATTTAAATCAGGTTTGACGTTGGGTATTGGTTTTGCCGGAATCAAATTGATTTTGGACTTTATGACCACTAACGTCGGCCCGGCTGCGAAGGCTATGGTTGAACGGACCGGTGTTAAGCTGGATGCGTTGGATGTCGGTTGGGGTTCAATCGCCGCAGTTACGTGGGCATCACCCATCATTCCAATCCTGATTTTCGCCATCTTACTGGTTAATATCGTTTTATTGGTTTTGAAACGTACCCATACGTTGGACGTGGATATTTGGAATTACCATCACATGGCCATCGTTGGGGTGATGGTCTACTTTGTTACCAAAAATGTGTTTTTAGGTGTTGGTGCCTCTGTTGTGATGGCAATCGTTACCTTTAAAATCTCCGACTGGTCACAACCGATGGTGGAAAGCTTCTTTGGAATTCCGGGCGTTTCCTTGCCAACTGTGTCCGCCTTGTCTTCCTTAGTGATTGCTTGGCCGTTGAACTGGTTACTGGATCGTATTCCATTATTCCGCAAATCGAAATTCACGATCAAGGATGCACAAAAATATCTTGGGTTCTTCGGTGACTCAATGATCATGGGGCTGGTTATTGGGATGGTGATTGGTGCTTTGGCCGGTTACGATATCAAGGCCGTCTTGCAATTAGGTGTCAGCATGTCCGCCGTTTTGGTTTTGATTCCTAAAATGACCTCATTGTTCATGGAAGGTCTGATGCCAATTTCTGATGCAGCTCAAAAATGGTCCCAAGAAAAATTCAAAGGAACACGTTTATTTATCGGATTGGATGCAGCGGTTGTCGTTGGGAATCCAGATGTTATTACAACAGCATTGATCATTATTCCTTTAACAATCGCCATGGCCTTAGTCTTGCCAGGAAACCGCGTTTTACCATTTGCCGATTTGGCCGTTGTGCCTTTCCGGGTAGCGATGGTGGTTGCCTTGACTCGCGGGAATTTGTTGAAAAACATCGTGATCGGTTTAGTCATTACTGCTTCATTGCTATGGTGTGGTTCTGCAACATCCCCAATGTTGACAGCAATTGCTAAATCAGTGGGTATCGACTTGGGTACTTCATCAATGTTGATCTCATCATTTGCGGCAACTTCCATGATCCAAAGTTATTTGGTATTCATCGCCTTTGCCTACAAACCAATCATCGGGATTCCGGTCTTATTGTTGGTATTGGCAGGTGTATGGTACTACTTTGACGGTGTGAAAAAAGTGAACCGAGAAATGAATGAACCAGTAGAAGCACAATAATTGGAGGGTTTAAATTGAAAATTTCAGATATTACAGTATACAAAGTAAAACCAAGATGGATCTTCGTGAAGATTTCCACCGATGAAGGCATTGACGGCTGGGGGGAAATGATCTCCGGAACCAAGACTGAAACAGTTGTTGCGGGTGCTTATGAGATCGGTAATCGTTTGATTGGGCGTAATCCATTTGAAATTGAACGCTTATTCCAAGAAATGCATCGCTCCTTCTTCCGTGGTGGCCCCATCAATGGGACGATTGTTTCCGGATTGGAAATGGCGCTGTGGGATATCAAAGGAAAAGCCTTTAACGTCCCTGTCTATGAATTATTAGGCGGAGCCGCCCGGGATAACATTAAAGTTTATTCGTGGATTGGTGGCGACCGGCCAAGTGAAGTCGCTGAACAAGCGCAAGACCGTTTTGATCGTGGCTTTACTGCCGTTAAAATGAATGCTACCGAAGAATTGCACTATATCGACTCTTACAAAAAAGTGGATGAAGTTGTCGAACGGGTGGCATCCATTCGGGAACGTTTTGGTGACGCGATGGATATCGGTGTGGATTTCCACGGTCGGGTGCATAAACCAATGGCTAAAGTTCTAGCGAAGGCCCTGGAGCCATTCCACCCAATGTTTTTGGAAGAAGTTGTCTTGCCGGAAAATGAAGAGCATTACAAAGAAGTTGCCGATGCAGTTGCTGTCCCTTTAGCAACCGGCGAACGTTTGTACACTCGCTGGCAGTTTAAAAATATCTTCAAACAAGGCGCCATCGATATTATCCAACCAGACGTAGCCCTTTGCGGCGGAATTTTAGAAACCCGCAAAATTGCGGCTATGGCTGAAGCTCATGATATGGCCGTGGCACCACATGCACCATACGGACCAGTTGCATTAGCAGCTACCTTGCAAGTGGACTCATGTACACCAAATGTCTTTATCCAAGAACAAAGCTTGGGTATCCACTACAATAAAGGCTTTGATTTGTTGGATTTTGTCAAAAACAAAGAAGTTTTCCAATACAAAGACGGCTATGTTGACCTACCTTCTAAACCAGGCCTTGGTTTGGAAATGGATGAAGACCGCATTAAGGAAATTTCTCAAGAAGGTTTGGTTTGGACCAACCCACAATGGAAAAACTACGACGGCACCATCGCCGAGTGGTAAAAATAAGTAAAGGATGATAGAAAATGGCAGAAGCACTAGTGATTGCAGGCTTTTTAGGATTGTTGGTCGTCTTACAAGTAAAAGATCAAAAGAAAATTATCGTGGCGGCTCAAACCAGCTGGATTCGTATGGGTTTGAGTATCGCATTGACGGTAGCGATACTTGTAATCTTTTGGCCAAGTAATCTGGCGGATCAAATCAAACTGGGGGCTTTTGCCGCTATTATCCTGATCAATGGTTTCTTAAAAGAAGGCTTGTCACAAGAAGGAGTCGTTAAACTAGGTGTCTTGAACGGCGAGTTTGCCCGCTACCCCCAAATTCAAATTGAAGAATTAGCTGGTGGCAACTCTTTTGTTTCCTTCTACAAGAGTAAGAATAATTCTTTCTCCCTGGTCTTTGGCAAATCGCAAGCTGAGATGGTGGCGGCTTTACAACAATTGGCCACTGATTCAGAGCTGGTTCTGGGTGAAATGGCGGATGAGAAACGTCCGCTTGCAAAGGGGAGTGCCCGATGATTTACGTAGCACGTCATGGTCAGACCCAATATAATGTGGACGGCAAAATTTGCGGTCATGCGGATATTGAGCTGACGGAAGTCGGTTATGCTCAAGCAGAGGAATTGGCTCAATTGGTCAGCGACTTGGAGCAGCCAATCACTAAAATCTATGTCTCACCATTGAGGCGGGCCCAGGAAACGGCCCGAATCATTAATGAAAAAGTGTCGGTACCCATTGAGGTGGAACCGCGCCTAATTGAGATGGATTTTGGACAGTATGATGGCTTACCAATTGAAACACCGGAATTCCAAAAGGTTCGTGTGGAATTCTCGCTACCATTACCAGACGGCGAATCCATCATGGATGTTGCCGGTCGGGTGTATCCTTTGCTGGCAGAGTTGGAACAAAGTGACGAAGATGTTTTGTTGGTGTGTCACAATGCCTTGATTCGGGTGATTGACAATTATTTTCATGGGAAGACGATGATTGACTTCTTGAAATTCAATGTGGACAATACTCAGCTGTTGAGGTACGAAAGGAAACGATATTAATTAATGATATTTATATTAAAAAGGCAATCCATCTGAGGTGGATCGCCTTTTTTTATGAGGCTCAATTACTATTCATTTGGTTGGCTCCTAAGTTTCGGGTTCAACCAAATAAAATCAGTGATTCCATCATCGATTCTCTTTTGATAATCTTCTGTCGGTAAAGTATTTGTTATTACTGAGTGAGAATCAGCGAAATCAGCAATTTTGTAAAAGTGAGGCGAGTCAAATTTGTGTTCATCAACTAGTAAAATAGAATGTTTTGACCGTCTCATTATTTGTTGTTTGATTTTAGCTTGTCCCAAGCTAGCTTCATAAACCCCGTCTAGGTCGATTCCACGACAAGAAAAGAAAGAAAAATCATAGACAAATTGTTCTGTTAGAGAGTTTGGTGTTAGTATCAAATCTTAGACAACTGGAGCTGTTGAAGAAGATCTTTCAAGTTGAATTGATTTCGTAAGGCATCAATCAATAGAGTCTTTTCTTGATTTGATAGACGAAGTAGATTGATGCCTTTTCCTTTTTTTAGTAGTTCAGCTGCTCCTTCGAGTAATGCTTTCTCAAGCTGCAATTGGTGTACTTGTTCTTGTAACTCTTCTACTTCCTTTAAAAGTAATTCTTTTTGTTTTCCTTGATTTTTTGAAGTCATGGGCAGAGGGAAATCCTTTCCAAGATAAGTGGCCTTCCATTGATATAGAGCAACCCTACTGATTCCTTCAGCTTCAGCTAAGCCTTTTCTGTTGGTTTGAGGTTTATAGAACTTTTTCAACACGTCTTCTTTTTGATCTTTGGTTAACTTTACCGCACTTTTTCGAAGTTTTCTAGCACCTGGTGCGAGTTCTTCACACCATTGTCGTAAGGAGCCTTTATTTGGGTAACCAAGCATTCGAATGGTTCGTGCATAACATTGACCATATTCAAAATAATGATTCACAGCGACTCTTTTTTGTTCTTCAGAATACTTTGACTTCTTCCGGAGTTCCTGATGGAGCTCTCCAGATACCAAATATTCTTTATACCATTGACGTAGTGCTCCAACGGACGGATAACCTAATTTCCGAATGGTAGCGGCGTAGGAGCAATCATATTTTAAAAATAACTGAATTGCTTTTACACGTTCTTCGTGGGAAAACATACGGATATTCCTCCTAAGTTCATTTTTAGTCCAGGATTATGTCCGCACCCCCGACCACATCACACAAATAAGCAATGCAATTAATTTAGACAAGATTCCTGTAATGGGGTATACACCATGAGCGCCAATTGATCTGGTCTCTTTAGCAACCGGGGAAATGACAAAACGCTACGGGTTCGTATATACAGATATGGATAATGAAGGTAAGGGAACGAAGAAGAGAATCAAGAAAGCATCATTTGACTGGTATAAAAAGGTTATTGCAACTAATGGGGAAGATTTATCGTATTAATTCTTAAACATTTAGTAGAAACGGATTGCTCTTATTTTGTCAAACAGATAAGGGCAATCTGTTTCTCTTTGTATAGAGGATTTGAAGAGACAGACATTAAAAGAATTTCTTATTTGATAAAAAAATTGCTTACTGTATGAAATTGGTTTTATGATCCTATATTTTCAATATGTTTAGAAAACTTCAGGAACCATCTTGAAACGAGATGTGATATCCAAATGTAGAATAAAATGATAAATTACAGATACAGGGAAGCGCTCCCTAGAAAGGAGAAAAATCATGCATGAAATAAGCAAGCGTCAACATAAATTATTGAGATTGCTTTTGGAGCAAAAAGATTTTTTACCGGTAAATCATTTCTCCAAGATTTTATCTATCTCCGATCGTACATTGTATAAAGACATTGATGAACTGAATAAGGCATTAAAAAAAAGGAAAATTGAAATCTTGAAACGGCAAGGTAAAGGTATTTTTCTAAGTAAGTCTGATTTGTCAAATGATGAAATATTAAAAATTTTTGGTGAAGCTTCAACTCAAATAGACTTCAATCAGCTTCCACTCGAGCGGCAAATCAAAATGGCGGAATATTTATTATTGAGAAACAAAAAGGTGTCTTACCAACTATTATCTGATGAGTTTCTCGTCAGCAGAACCTCGATCTCAAATGACTTAGATCAAATACAGACTGTTATTGAAGGAAGTTCGGTCACGATTCGTTCTGATAATAATGGAACAAAGGTAAACGGAAATGAGTCTGAGATACAAAAGGCAATTAAACAATATGCTTACTTTATCATTGATAAATCAGACTTAACCAATAGCTATAGAGTTCAATTTCCCAGCTTATTATTCAGCTTTTTACCTAAGGACATCATCAAAAAAGTTTCTGGACTTCTGCAAACAAATGATCACTTTAATATCGATAAATTGTCTGATGATCATTTTCAATCATTAGTATTGTCAATCAGTATATTTGTTCTTCGTTTGCAGGAAGGTTTTCATATTGAATATCAAGATAATTTTTTATTTGAAAATGTGGAGTCGCTTAAAACTTTCTTTTTAGCAAATGAATTAGTAGAGAATCTTGAACTGGATAACAGTATCAAGCTAGATTCAAACGATTTTGAATACTTCAATCGACAATTAGTGGCTCATGGCTTCGAACCGCGTTTGAGAGATTTAGCAATTCAGAAGGAATACGATGCTGTGGTAAGAAAGATGATTCAGAAGATGAGTGATTCAATTCAGGTTGACTTAACCAGAGATGAAAAACTCTACATGAACATTCTTTATCACTTGGTGTCCATGATATATCGTTCTAAATTGAACGTTCCTGTCAGTAATCCGCTTTTGGAGGAAATAAAGCGAGAGTATTCTGTGTTATACAGTACAACTTGGCTAATATTGGCCGGGATTGAAAAGGAATTAGATATTCGCTTAACCGATGATGAGGTCGCGTTCATGATGATCCATTTTCAAGGGGCCATCGATCGGTTGTCGGCAAATCGTAAGATATTAATTGTTTGTCCTACTGGAATCGGAACATCAGAGCTGATTGCCAATCGTTTAAAAAGGGTATTCTCTCCACAGGATATAGTTGAAGTTGTCTCATTACGAACACTCTATAAAAGAGATTTGAATAAAATTGATTTGGTGATCTCTTCAGTACAATTAGAAAAAATTGATGTTCCTGTAACGTATGTTTCCCCGCTAATGAGTAAACAAGATCTAAAAAAAGTTTCCGCGACTTATCTAGATTTATTTTATGAGGAAGAAGTAAACGATCAACCGTTTGAGCACTTAGGAAAAATAATCGATTCAGATTTGATTTTTTTGAACGAAACAGTTGCTACTAAAGAACAATGCATCAAAAGGATCACTCAAAAGCTTTTGCAAAATGATTTCGTTACGGATTCGTTCGAACAGGCAATTTGGGATAGAGAGAAGCTAGGGGTGACAGATCTTCCAATTGGGGCGGCGATTCCACATCCTTCACCATCAACAGTTAAGGAAAGCAAATTAGTAATTATGACATTAGTAAAACCAATACGTTGGAATTTTCGAATGATCAACACTGTTTTAATGATCTGTGTTGCAGAAAAGGATTTAAAGCATATTAAAGGAATATTATCAGAAATCTATCGGATCGTTGAGACGAAGAAAAATATCGATCGTTTTATCTTTAGCAAAGATGAAGAAGAAATAGTGAAAGTATTAGGAGGTCAAACAATTGATTGATGAAGGTTTAATCGTTTTGGATTCGGCGTTAACAAATAAGAAATCCATCATTCATTATTTATCAGAAAAGGCAAAAGAGTTCGGCTATTTAAAAAATAGCGCAAATTATATTAAAGCTGTAAACAAAAGAGAAGAAGAATTTTCTACAGCGATCGGCTATGACGTAAGTATCCCTCATGGGAAATCAAAAGAAGTAATCAATCCTTTTATCTGTTTTCTTAGAACGAACCAACCAATTCAATGGGATACAAATGGTAATACAGTTGAATTGGTGTTTATGCTAGGAATACCAGAAGAGAATAAAACGACTTTTCATTTGAAAGTACTCGCTGAAATCAGCAAAAAGCTTTTAGATGAAGGTTTTAGAAATGATTTATTAACTGGGAGCAAAGAGTCAATTTTAGATTCACTATATCAAGTAGAAAAGAAAATAGGAGGAATTTAATATGAAAATCGTTGGAGTATCGGCATGTCCTACAGGAGTAGCCCACACATACATGGCTCAAGAAGCATTGGAAAAAGAAGGAAAAAAGAGAGGACATGAAATCAAAATTGAAACTCAAGGCAGCATCGGGATCGAGAATGAGGTTACTGAGGAAGAAGCTGAAGAAGCAGATGTAGTCATTTTGGCGGTATCTGTCTTTATTGAGAATGAAGAACGTTTTGAAGATAAATTAGTTTTAAATGCTGATGTCAATGATGCTATTTCGTATCCTGCGAAAGTATTGGATGCTGCTGAGAAGTTAGTAAATGGGTAAAAATAAAGGAGGATAAAATGAATATCAAAGCTACTTTAAAGGAAGTTCAAAAATCATTTTTAAGTGGGGTTTCTTTCATGATGCCTGCAGTAGTTGCTGGTGGTATCATGTTGGCCATCTCACTTGCTACTGGAGAAAAAAGCGATACAGGAGTTGTTGTTACTAACGAATTAATGCAGAACATTAACCTTTTAGGTAAAGCAGCTTTTGCAATGATGATTCCTATTTTGGGCGGCTATATCGCATATTCAATTGCGGGTAAGCCTGGTTTGGCGCCAGGGATGATTCTAGGGTTCCTTGCTAATAATCCTGTTACTGTAAATGATGTGGAAGTAAAGTCAGGATTTTTAGGGGCGATGCTTCTAGGTGTTGCTGCAGGATATTTGGTCAAATGGATGAAAAAATGGAAAGTTAGCAAAACGATTAAAACCATTTTACCGATTCTGATCATACCAACCATTTCGGTTTTTATTCTAGGTTTGATTTACATCTATGTTGTTGCCACACCATTGGCATTTTTGATGAACGGATTAACTAGTATCATGAGCAGTCTAAACGGTAGCAGTGCCATTTTATTGGCAGTATTTATTGGATTGTTCGGAGAAGTCGACATGGGAGGACCAATCACCAAATCAGTTTCGATGTTTACACTTGCACTTATGAATGAAGGTATTTATGAACCGAACGGTATGTTTAGAATCGCCGTGGCTATTCCACCTATTGGGATCTTTTTAGCGACATTATTCTTTAAAAAGAAATTTACTGAAGGTGATCGGGATGCGGCGGTTGCTGCTGGAATCATGGGATGTATTGGAATTACTGAAGGAGCCATTCCCTTCGTAGTTAGTGATATGAAACGAATCTTGCCTTCAACAATGATTGGGACAGCGGTAGGATGTGTAATTGGAGCGATTGGGAATGTGAAATGCTATGTTCCTCATGGTGGATTTGTTGTATTACCGGTTGTTGACAATAAACTATGGTTTATTGCTGCAATTATAATTGGATCATTAGTGACAGCGTTGATACTTGGCTTTTTAAAGCCGGCTTTAGAAGAAACACCAGCAAAAAAGAAAAATAAGAGTCAAGTGGCGGATTTAACAAAGGAGAAAGCCTAATGAAACTAGAAATGAACGATTTCATCGAAAAGAATAAAGTAATTGCAATTTGTCGAGGAACTTATGGGGAAAAGCTTATTAACTTGGTGTCCGCGCTAAACGATGGTGGAGTAAAGCTTGTAGAAGTTACTTTTGATCAAGGAGATCCTGAATGTTTGACTAAGACTCCAAAGGCCATCGCCTCGCTGGTTAAGGAGTTTGGAAATGAAGTTAAAATTGGAGCGGGTACTGTTCTGTCCATTGAACAAGTTGAAGCCGCTCACCAAGCAGGAGCAGAATATATTATCTCGCCTAATACGAATTCAAGTGTTATCAAACGAACAAAAGAATTAGATATGGTCTCGATGCCTGGGGCGCTAACACCAAGCGAGATAATCTCAGCGAATGAAGCGGGTGCAGATTTTGTCAAGGTGTTCCCTGTTAGAGCTTTGGGGATAGGATATATCAAGGACATTCTTGGGCCAATCAATCATATTAAACTAGTCGCAACAGCAGGAGTCACACCTGATAACTTGCAAGACTATCTTGATCTAGGTTTCAGCGGTGCTGGGATTAGCGGCTATTTAACGGATAAACGTTTGATTGATACAGGTGATTTTGCGACGATTACCAAACATGCCTTGGAAATGATGAGCATTGTAAGAGAAAATAATGTCTCAAACTAGCCCTATTGACAAAGGGGATAGTGTCTTAAAAAAATGAACGCTGAAAGAAAATCGCGGAAAGAGGTTAATAATGAAATTTTTCTTAGATACGGCAAATGTAGATGAAATCAAACGAATCAATGAGTTGGGTTTAGTTGATGGAGTAACGACGAATCCAACAATTATTGCTAAAGAAGGACGAGATTTTGAAGAGGTCATCAAAGAAATTTGTTCTCTCGTCGATGGGCCTGTAAGTGCGGAAGTAACAGGATCGCAAGCTGAAGAAATGATCGCCGAAGCAGAAGTGCTTGCAAAGTGGGCACGTAATGTTGTCGTCAAGATCCCGATGACAGAACAAGGATTGAAAGCAGTAAACACTCTATCTAAAAAAGGAATCAAAACCAATGTAACGTTAGTCTTTACCGTAGCTCAAGGTTTGATGGCCGCAAAAGCTGGCGCTACTTATATCAGCCCATTTTTAGGTCGTTTAGATGATATTGGAACTGACAGTATGGCTTTAATTAAAAACTTGAGAAAAGTACTAGATAACTATGGATACAAAGCAGAAATTATTTCCGCGAGTGTTCGAGGACTTGAACATGTGGAGAAAGTGGCTGAACTAGGTGCAGATATCGCGACAATTCCTGGTAATCTATTCCCGAAATTATGGAGTCATCCGTTAACTGATAAGGGTATCGAGCAGTTTGAAAAAGACTGGGTGGCATTCTCCAATAGGTAATTACAGATTTCTGTGAGTTATATAGTCATTTTTAAGGTAAGAATAAATAGAAGTAACAATGGAGATGATCAAAATGGAACAAAGAAAACCCATCGTAATTATGAATTGGTCTATGAGGCAAAACTTGATTTCTGAAGCAGAAGAGTATGCTGTTGATGTTCTCAACCATCAATCTGAAAACCATAAAGTTGAGGTTGTACTTTTGCCATCAATGGGTACCATCCATCAAGTTTCAAAAGTTCTTACAGGCAGTCAATTTGCTTTCGGTGCTCAAAATATGGCCGAGATCGATCAAGGTGAACTCAGTGGTGAATTTTCGATTCAATCCTTAGTGGATATGCATGGGAAATTTGTCGAACTTGGTCATTGGGAACGTAGAAAATTATACAATGAGACAGATGAGACGATTAATAAAAAAGTGAAGCTTGCTTTAGCATATGACATTTCCCCGATTGTTTGTATTGGCGAGATTGAAGAAAAAGATGCGAATAACGTCATTGATGAAATCAAGAATCCGAATTATGTACAAGAACTAAAAGAAGAATTATTTTTACGAATTTTCAATGCTTTATATCAAATTGATCGCGATAAATTGAAGAAAATCGTGATAGCGTATACACCTGCTTGGGCCGTTGGGAAAACCAAAGCTGCCAGTGCGCCTCATATCAGTCGAGCGGTTGCCATTATTAGGAATTCATTAACTGAACTATTTGGGAAGGACGCGGATAATATTCGAGTAGTTTATGGTGGAACTGTTAGTCCAGAGAATACCAAGACTATGCTGGATTTAGCAGATTTAGACGGTGTCTTGTTGGGACGTTTTGGAAGTGACCCAGAAAGATTGCAGCAAACGATTGAAGTGGTAGAGCAGATTAGATGTTAAATATTTTGAGTTTTAAACTAATTTATGAAAATCATAGAACTGTTCAAAATTTCAAAATGTAACACGAGGGATTGAGTTATATTATTGAAAATAACTCAATTTATAAACGTATAGGGTTCTGTTGCAAAGTTTTAAATAAAGAATAAAATCCCTTACGGTATCTATGATTTAAGCTGGGATTCCCAATAATACCTTGATTTCAGTACAGACCGAAAACCCGAAGAGAG
>NZ_QPQX01000028.1:4492-15702 GCF_005234805.1 Enterococcus sp. ARL09-542 | reverse complement strand
TTTTGAGTTGAAACGAAGAAAAAGTGTTAGTAGAAAATCGCCTTCGATTTTCCACCAACACAAAATATTATAGAACCAAAATCAATTCTACCTTAGATGTTCTTATATCACTCTATCAGTCCTATTTGACAAAGATCCAAGAAAAAGACGTTGGTCGTCGATGCTGTTCTCTCGCCTACTCCTCGTGCTTGTAGAAGTTGTGGTTCTACTGTGGTAGATGGAAACGGGAAAGCAATTATAGTGAAAAATGGGAAGAAGGAAACGATTGTCCGTTTTGAACAATACAATCATATGCCTTTGGTTACGCGCCTAAAAAAGCAACGCTATACCTGTAAAAACTGTCGTACCCATTGGACGGCTCAAAGTTATTTTGTCCGACTCAGCCATTCAATCGCAGATCATGTTCGATATAAAATTGCTTCTTTACTGACTGAAAAAGTATCTTTGTCTTTTATTGCGAAAAGTTGTCAGGTATCTTTGACTACCGTTATTCGTACATTGAAAGAGTTTAAAAGCTATTTACCAAAGCCTTCTAAGAAGATTCTCCCCAGAGTATTGATGGTTGATGAATTTCGTTCGCACGCTTCCATAGAAGATAAAATGAGCTTTATTTGCGCAGATGGTGAAACAGGAAACTTAATTGCTGTCTTGCCTACGCGTAAATTGCCTCGATTAACAAGCTATTTCTTAGGCTGCACTAATCCTGAAGAAGTAAAATTTTTAGTCACAGACATGAACGCCGCCTACTTCCAGCTTACCAAACGTATTCTGCCAAATGCGAAAGTAGTGATTGATCGGTTTCATATTATCAAACACATGAATCAAGCCTTTAATGAGTTGCGTATCCGTGAAATGAATGAACTTCGTAAAGTAGGACAGAAAAGTCAGGCAGAAAAACTGAAAAAGAACTGGCGCTTTTTGCTAAAAAATCGTGCAAACATCAACCATTATGAATACAAAACATGGAAAAGTTTTCGAGCACCAAAATACCCATTTCTTACGGAAGCGATGATGATTGATCGATTGCTTGGCTTTTCTACGTCCCTGAAGGAGGCGTATCCCTATTTTCATGAATTAGTTGAAGCCTTTCGAGACAAAGACCCTGACTTATTTTTCTCCTTATTGGCAGAACTTCCCGAAACGTTAGATGACGGCTTTCGGGAAAAGCTCCAAAACCTTTTGACCTATGAAGAAGGCATCACCAACGCGATGATCTATCCTTACACCAATGGAAAAATAGAAGCGAAGAATACCCATATAAAGACAATGAAACGAGTATCCTACGGATTTAAATCATTTGAGAACATGAGAATTAGAATCTTTTTGATCAATCAATTAATCAAAGTAAGATAACAAAAAATCTGAGCCAGAATGAGGTTCATTCTGACCCAGATTTGATTTTGTACAACCCATCAGTCCTTATTGACAAAGAGCCAAAAATCTGAACCAGAATGTGGTTCATTCTGACCCGGATTTGATTTTGCACAACTCATCAGTCCTTATTGACAAAGAGCCCAAAAACCAGTTAAGCACTCTGGCTAACTGGTTATGACTAAATTTTCAGTTGTATCTCTCTACCAACACTAAATCGAAGAGCCAGCAGCCTCTCTAGGATGATGTTGGTTGTTGTTTCTTTACGTAGCAACTTCTAGCTCTCTTGAATATAAAAAGGATTGCTGAGAATCAGACGTTGATTTTTCTGCCCCTTGGCGGTACCTAGCACTTCAACCCGAAGATATCCAGGAACAAGCTCTAGTGCTACCCACAAAGGCTCCCCTTTGGTCAGTTTCTTTTCGGCGACCACCTGTTCATTTTGAATCACGCGAATTGTTTTAGGGTCAAACCCAAAGGCTTGTAAACGAGGCTGTGGGGTGTCTTGTACCATAATCTGTAAAATCCCGCTCTCTGGCAGGAGATTATCCCCCATGTAATAGTTCTGATGGGCTTGCTGGAAAGATAGCTCCATCACTGGTCCTAAGGAAATATAGAAATTCCCTTGGCGGAGACTTTGATAAACCTCCGTTAGCGTGAAGATTTTCAATCCAATATAACTGATTGCCGTGTTTTCGGAAGGAGCTTCCATTCGATGCCAGTCTCTACCCCCACTGCAAGAAATACGTTCTCCTTGTAACAGCAACGAGGTCCACCATTCATAAGCCAGTTGACTGCAATAATTTTCATCTGGTGTGGTACGATTCCATACTTCGATAAAATCCACTAAACTATAGTCTTCAATGTGAAAATCCCAGTGACATCCTGTGCAAATAGGGCTGCCAATTGAAAAAGGATGCGCAATCCCCACAATTCCCTGAGCCGCCTTGATTTGACGCAATTGTGGATCAAGGCTTCTTTTTTGTGCTTGGCGCCAGTCAATCACTTGATTTGCTCCAATCACCAGCATGTGCCCATAAAAAGTTGTCCACTCGATACCGGGTACAACTAGGAGATTGCCATCAAAATCATCCTGCTGGTTTTGTTCTATCTTTTCTTGTCGCCATTGTGCATATGGTGCAAAGGTATTATGATCCGTGACGGTCAACACTTGGTAAGGCTCCTCTTTGGCAGCTTGTATCAATTGATGAATAGAAAAATCGCCATCACTATGGCACGTATGGGCATGCAATTCAATGGGATAATACTTCATCCTGCTGACCTCCAATCACACAAATTTCTGCAAAGCCTTTTCTAGAAAGCATACAATGCAAACTAATCTGTAACTCCCAGAAACTAGGAGTCGGAGACACACGTTCAAACCCCAATGAGCTGGTTTTAGCAGATAAATAGATTTCTTGGGTTGCTGCCTTATGGTGGTAACAGCCTAAATAATGTCCCTCTTGAGAAACCGAAAGCGTCAATAGGTTCACTAAGGGCAAAAAATCCTGCCATTTTCCATCTGTTTGCTCCTCTGGTGTAAAATATCGGAGCAACGCTTGTTCCAAGTATGGCTTCGCTTCTTCGTTGTCAACAATTTGAGGCCCATAGGAAAATTGAATCCTCATATACTCGTAGGCTTCAGTCACGACAAAGGGAACTTTTATATGCGTTTGATGGTGTCGTTTCCCTAGTTGATAACGTTCCTGTAATATGACCGTTTCCTGCTTATCTGGCTGATTGCTCATCATCTCACCTTTCTTTTTTACATTGCTGCGGCATGGCTAGCGCCGAGCCTGCTCCTTTTTCAGATTCGTTACGATATAGACAACCGCTGACACGGAACAAATCAAGAACATAATCACCGAAAGCGCAGAGGTACGCTCATAATCCATGTAGCTGTTGAATTGGTCATATAGCGCAATTCCCAACATTTTTGGGTGATTTCCTCCCATCAAAAATGGTGTCGTAAAGGAGCCAACATTTCCCATAAAGACAAAGGTCATCGCCACCACAATGTCTTTATATGTGTTCGGTAGAATCACTTTTAAAAATATCTGCCATTTTGAGGCGCCAATGTCTTTAGCGGCTTCAATCGACGCATTCCGAATAGCCGAGAGTCCCGCCAGAATCAACAGTGTAACAAATGGAATGTTGAACCAAAGATTCATTAAAATAATTCCCCGTTCATTAAACATTAACCCTGGTTTAAAATTAAGACCAAACCACTGACTTATTCGATTAATCACTCCCGCATCCCGAATCACCATTGTCATAGCATACACTGCCACTAGTCCAGGGACAAAACGAGGCACCATATTCAGCACACTCATCCATCGGCTAAACTGATTTTTCTTAAAGCGGATGTATAAAGCTAACCCGTAACCAAATACCAATGAGAAAATCACGGTAATAATGACAATTTCCAAGGTATACCAAAGATTATCCAACTGGATTGGGTCCGTTAAAAAATATGTGTAATTTTCCCAAGTAAAGGCCTTTGTTTCCCCATCTTGAAAACTACGAACCACAGTAGTCAAGACAGGGTACACAATAAACAGCATCACCATGCTAAAAGCTGGAAAAATCATGAGGTAAGGGATCAGCTTAGGTCCATGCTTCTTCCAAAATCCCGCTTTTATCCGTGGCTTGTCTCCGGTTGTTTCAAAGGATTCCTTGTTTTTGAGTTCTTGCATCATTTTGAAAGTGTGCCAATTTCTTGATCCCAACGTTCATTTAAGGAATTGCCTAATGCGCCAATACTGCTCGTTCTAAATGAACTAATATCTAAGCCTTCTAAGTACTTAGAATTGTCAGAAGACAACTTGCTGCTATCAATAACTGGAATTGCTGCCATCGAATCCAACAAGATTTGTTGTGCATCTTCCGTTAGCATAAAGTTCATAACAGCCTGTGCCCCTTCCGGATTAGAGCCAACAGATGGAATAGCTAGAGCATCGACATTTCCAGTAAACCCAGGGGTAATTTGTGTCATTTTAACCGTGTCAGGCAAAGTGCCATTTGACAAGTTGGTAACCAACATATCTGCCCATGCAGGAATCATTGAGACCTCACCATTTACAAGCAAATCAAGGGTCCCTTGGTTTTTATTTGGGTAAATAACTTTTCCACCAGATTGGTATAAATCTGGATGCAACTCTGCTAATAAATCAAAGCCTGATTGCCATTGCTCTTCCCACTTGGTATCACTCGAGGATAGTGCTTCTTCTGGCAAGAAATTGTAGATAGCCGTTTGAACGAATGCTCCACCGGCACCGCCAGATCCTGGCGTGTTGTAAGCAAATTGTCCTGGATTGTCGTGAATCCATTGGTATAACTCATCTGCTGTTTTTGGAGGATTCGTTACTTTACTTGAATCGTAGGCCAAGACAACCGTCGTTCCACGATATGGTACCAAAACTCCTTCACCGTCTGATACTTGTGTTTTCACATTTTCTAAATTAGGGATGTTGGCTGCGTCATATGGCGTAAAAATATCCTCTCCACCTTCTTGTACATAGGTCGCATAGTCAGCATCGGAAGCCAGAATCAAGTCATAATCTGTATCCTTTTGATCGGTTTTTTTCGCTGCAACAATCCGATCCATTAAGCTTTGCGTCCCTGTACCAGATAAAATAAACTGTAACTTCAGCTCATACTTTTTGCCAGCTTCACTTTCATTAAAGGCATCGACAATTTTGTCCATTCCAACTTTGACATTGTCCGATCCACCTGCCCATAGAGTTACTGTTTCCTTTTCTGTTGCAGTTTTACTTGCTTGACTCGTCCCACATCCGCTAAATACCATTGACGCTGCCACAAGACTTACTACCCCAGCTACTACTTTCCCCATCTTTTTCATCCTACTTTTTCCTCCTGATACGTGATTGATTTTTGGATTGTAAAGTACACCTGTTGCTCTTCTTCAAATTTGTTGCTGTCACCTTTTGCTAAATAAATCTTCAGTAATTGCCGTTGATACAAGATGGTCGCAACACTATAATGACCTACTGGCATCAATTGTTTGATCTGTCCCTGATAGGTTCCAGAAGTAGCAGAAAGGAGCGCATCCTCTGGACGAAAGGCAATTTCTAAGCCATTATTTTCTTTTAAAAAGTTCATCTCTCCGATAAACGAAGCAATATAGCGACTCCTTGGTGCATCATAAATCTCTGACGGCGTCCCGATTTGCGCAATTTTCCCTTGCTCCATCACCACGATGCGATTGGATAGCGCCATTGCTTCTTCTTGGTCGTGGGTCACAAAGACGACCGTCACACCAGTTTCTTTTTGAATTCGTTTTAGCTCTTCTCGCATCTGCTGCCGAATTTGGGCATCTAGAGCCGAATATGGCTCATCTAGTAATAAAACAGATGGATCCAATAGCAAGGAGCGACCAATTGCAATTCGTTGTTGTTGGCCGCCAGAAAGCTGATTAGGAAATTTTTTTGCAACATCTGGTAACCCTAGTAAGGTCAGCATGTCAGAAATTTGCTCTTTAATCTTTCCTTTTGGAAGCTTCCTTAACTTTAAACCAAAGGCCAGGTTTTCATACACGGTCATATGATTCCATAAATTGTAGCTCTGAAATACCATGCAGGTAGGCCGTTTTTCTGGCGGCGTCGTGGTGACATCTTCCCCATCGATTAAAATCCGTCCTTCGTCAATCGGTTGGAAGCCCCCCAAGCATCGTAAAATCGTACTTTTCCCGCAACCTGATGGTCCTAGAAGGGTCAAAATTTCCCCTTCATGGATCGTTAAATCAATGGCTTTTACCCCATCGCCATTTTCATAGGTTTTACTCATTTTTTGTATTTGTACCTTTTCCATTGCCATTTCGTTCCTCCTGTTTCACAGTGACATCCCACCAGAAAAAATATCTTTTCCGAAAATTTTTCGACAAAGCCAAATAATCAAAATTGTCGGCAATAGAAGCAACAGAGAAAAGACAGCGCCTGCCATTGGTGGATAGTCCAAAATTACGCTATACATCGAGGTAGCCATTGTTTTGATTTCAGGGAACCCGACTAGCAAAGTGCCTTGGGCCTCTTCCATCGAACCTAAAAAGGTATACATGGATGCAACAGAAATACCTGGAATCGCGGTTGGCATCGTTACTTTTAGAAATGTACGAAAAGGACCGGCGCCAACATCTCTGGCTGCCTCTTCTTGTTGTTGATGAATTGTTTGAAACGAACTAACAGGAATCCAGATCATAAAAATCATCGTGTTTAATATATGAACAATCAGCACGCCAGCTAAGGTTCCCATAAGTTGAAAGCGATAGAACAAAATACCTAAAGCCGTATACAGCCCAATTTTCGGGAACGCATTCGAGAGTAAAAAGGAAAACAAGAAGAAACTTCTTCCTTTAAATTCAAAGCGAGCAAGGGCATATGCAGCAGGGGTACAAATCACGAGGGAAATTGCCGTTGCCAAAACCGCAATCACAAAGGAATTCATAATTGATTGCAACAAATCATCTTGACTAAAAATATATTTCCACCATTCAAACCCAAACTTCGTCGGGAAAACATGGGGAACTTGATAGGTATCCGCAAAAGCTAGCATCAAGGTATTTAACAATGGGCTGTAAAAAAACAAGAGAAAACAAGCAAAAAGGAAAAAATTCCAGAAATATCTTTTCCCAAAACTATGATAAAGACGCTTGGGATTCAAGTATTTCAGCATGACTTTTTGCTCCTTTCTTCCATAAATAGGCCCATGCACAACGTGAGGTTATATTATAAACACCACAGCGCGCAAGGTACTCAATCGTTTCTAGTTCATTGACTGTCCAAACAGAAAATGTCAATCCTAGCTGCTGCCCCACTTCACGGGCCAACTCAGTTAACCATCCTTCATGAATATTGACGATTTGAACGCTTTGATAGGCTAATTTCTGTAAGGTGTCGATCAAATCTGCTTCGGTAATATCCCCAAGTTTTTTTCCTTCGAACTGATTTTCAATATTATAAAATATATGCTTTCCCCAAATCGCGGCCCAAGATAATTGTACATAGCCACTAAGAACAATTTGTGGCCAGATTTGATAGGTTTGTGCCAGCGAAAAAACGGCCATTTCCAATCCCTCTTCTTTTAAATCACAGTTAATGGTCATGGTTGCCTTCTCATTGGCCACTGCTTGAAACACCTGCTCAAGGGTTACCGAATCTGGGACAACTTCTTGCCTGTCATGGGCTAGTATTAGCGTACCATCTGTTTGCTGACGCACATCTACTTCAAAACAAAGCTGGCGATCCAAACAAAAGCGAAGAAATGCCCAGCTATTCTCCTCCGTATTGTCACTACCAGAGTGTGCGGTGATCATGGTCATTTTGACCCCTCCTTTAATTCCGTGATTTTCTCCCACACGTCCACTATACCGATGAAGCGTTAATTTCTTGTTAATTACTTGTAAATTCCCTGCGTTTTTTCAGTAAACTAGTTGTAAATCTTGCATGCTCCTTCCTACGAACTCATGAATCGTCGATTTTGCCCTTCTAGCTAGTTTCACCAATTAAGTAGTTCTACATTCCCCGCTTTTAACCTACTACACCTTTTTTTGTTTTCAGCTATTCCTTCTTCTTGCTGAAAGTCCTTGAGGTTCTTTCTTGCAGGATACCATCAAGGTGTTCAATGGCTTATTCCCATTGAATGACCGAGACTTACTATCAGATTTCTGCTCGTTGAACCAAGTCTTTGATACAGGATTTCTTCCGTCATCTTCTCACAAATACCACCTTGCGTTTCTCTAGCGATTGGTCGATGTGCACCCTCCCAGTGGACTGTCACTACCCCTTTTTGCTATGCCTAGCCCACAAAAAAAGCTGTCCTCACAGACAGCTTTTGTCTACAGTCTGCGCATTCTCATTAGAGAACACTCCCTTTTTTGTGACTTTTCTGAAGCTAGAGTGAATACTTTCAACTGCATTAGTAGTGTACATGATTTTTCTAATGGCGCTGCCATAATCAAAGAGTTGTTCAACATGAGAAAAGTTTCGTTTGCATACATCTACTGCACCAGAATAATGAGACCACCGATTTTGAAAACTGTCGAAGGCAGCGTGTGCAGCGTTTAAAGAAGAAGCACTGTAGAATTTTTTCATGTCTCGACAGACTTCCTTATAATCCTTACTTGGGAGGTATCGTAACGCATTTCGAACAAGATGAACAATACAGCGCTGCACAATGACAGAAGGAAAAATTGCTTTTGCGCCTTCTTTGAGACCGGAAACACCGTCCATCGAAATGAAAAAAACATCTTCTACACCACGTACTTTCAGTTCATCAAATACTTGCATCCAGCGATTTTTAGATTCTGTTTGATTGAGCCATAGGCCTAAAATCTCCTTGTTTCCTTTAAGATCATAGCCAAGAATGGTGTACACAGCATATTCTTTAGCTTCATAGTTTTCGCGTAAAGTGACGTACATACAATCAACGAATAGAAATGCATAACACTTGGCTAATGGCCGAGCTTGCCATTCTTCCAATTCAGGAAGGACGGCATCCGTGATATCAGAAATCATTTCGTGGGAAATATCAAAGCCGTAAATATCTTCAACGGTTGCGGCGATATCGCATTGACTCATTCCTCGTGCATACATGGAAAGAACCTTACCTTCGATGTCGGAGACATCTCGTTTTCTCTTAGGAATCAACTCAGGTTCAAAAGAAGCCTCCAGGTCTCTGGGAACATCAATGTTTACTTTACCAAAGCTCGTTTTAAGCGTCTTATTGCCATAACCGTTTCGTCGATTGTCATGTTTCTTTGGCTCTTTAGAATGGGCGTCATACCCTAAATGGTTATTCAATTCTCCTTGAATCCTTTTTTCAAATAAGGGACCAAACACATCTTTTAAAACATCTTGCATATCCTCTACAGATTCGGGTTGATAAGTATTCAAAATGGATTCAGCTAACTTCTCAGCATCAGGATTTCTTTTCTTTCTAGCCATCGTGTAATCACCTCTTGATCTTATTTTAGAAAAATAAAAACCGTGAAGCAACCACCCGCCTAGGATTGATGGTTACTTACACGGTTTATATTACACTCTCATTTTTGGTGCTAAAAAGCACCGAAAATCTTAATTATTGTCAATTAATAATTCTTTTGGATTCCTTCTTAATATATTGAATGAAGAAATAATCAATGATACAAGAAGTACTAAACTCATAAATATAACTACATAAATCATGAATTTAGGTAATACATTGATATCTAAACTTGATAATGTCTTGTTAAATCCTTCAGCTTCTGCCCCACCACCTAATTGGCTAGATGCAGCTTGTTTAGCTATTTGTTTAGCTATATCACCAGTAACCTTATTCAATATATTATTCCCAAGCTTGTCAGCTGTATATTGAGCTAAGAAATAGGAACCAACGAATGCGGGGATTGATATAAATACCATCTCAATTAGGAATTGACCAAAAATTTCTAATTTTGATATACCTAATGATAGTAATACTGCTATTTCTTTCTTTCTAGCATTCATCCATAAGAATAATAATAATGAAACTACAACTCCTGCAAATATTAATGAGCCAAAGAATAATTTATTTGAAATTGAGTAAATACCTGATATAGATTGTTGTAATGCAGGGTAATTTGATGAACTTTTAATCAAATTATATTCTCTCCAATTTATATCTAATTTCCCAAGATCTTTTATTACACTATCAAGATTCTTATCACCTTTTACAAAGAATGTTGCATCTTGGTATACAGCTGTATCTTCGGTATTACCATAAACTTTAGCAGCTGTATGAACATCAGTGATTAATGTATTTTCGTATAGTTCTTGTGCTGCACTTACTCCACCGCTATTATGCCCATCGAATAGACCTTTAATTTCTACTTCTACTGTTTCATCTGCACCTTTCTCATTATCAGCATCAAATAAATTAGATTTTATTTTTATCTTATCTCCAACTTTAAGATTATTTTTTTCAGCTAAATCTTTATGCATTAAGATTTTATTTTTATCTTCATTTTCTAAATGCTTTCCTTCTACTAATTTATATGCTTCTGATACAAATTTTGTTTCTTTTGTTGAATCGTTAACCCCAGTTAACATAACTGTTCTTTTAAAATTCTTTGCTCTTTCAGGTGATTGATTCGCAAGAGTCTCTTGAGTTTCAATAATATCATAATCAACTAAATCTGCAACACTGTTTATTCTTTTTACATAGGAGTCTATACTATCTGTTTGAGATATCTTTTTAATATCTTCACCTTTTACATTTCCCCCACCTCTAGGTGTTCCTGGATTTACTTGTCTATTTATCTCCATAGAAAAACTATTTGTTATATTAGTAAATGTTTCTTTTGAAGCTCTGTCCGTAGCATCTTTAATAGATAAACTAATGAGACTTAAAGTTGACATAGATAAAATAACTAATATGATAATTAATGATTTTAAACTTTTTCTAGTTACATAAGCAAATGCATTTTTTATCATTATTCAACCTCCAAATTCATTTTATTTACTTTTTTCAACTTTTTACCACTTAGTTCTAAAATGATATCCGCAGAATCTGCTACTTCCTTACTATGTGTTACAACTATTACACATTTATTTCTATCTTTAGCTAATGTCTTTAATATATTAATTATTTCTCCAGCAGTAACACTGTCTAGATTACCAGTAGGCTCATCAGCTAGTATTATTGGAGCATCTGATACCAATGCTCTAGCAATAGCTACTCTTTGTTGCTGTCCACCAGATAATTTCATAACATTTCTTTTTATTTGTTTTTTATCTAAACCTAGTTCAAACAAGATACTTTCATCTGCTGATTTATTTACTAATCTAATATTTTCAATTCGTGAT
>NZ_QPQX01000028.1:0-4482 GCF_005234805.1 Enterococcus sp. ARL09-542 | reverse complement strand
ATTGGTGATAAATAATCTATTAAATTATAGTTTTGAAATACTAAAGATATATTATTTTTTCTATGATTACTATATCCTTTATTTTGTATATCTTCATTCTTAAACAATATTTTTCCTGTTTGAGGTTTATCAAGTCCAGCAAGTAAGGAAAGAAGTGTAGATTTTCCTGTTCCTGACTTTCCTACTATCGCATAAAACTTCCCAAGTTCAAATTTTTGATTTACTCCTGACAAAACTTTTTCTTTAGAATTTGCATAACTATATGCTACATTCTTTATTTCTAATATATCCATTATTTTCTCCTAACTTATTTTTGATAAGATTTCTTTAGGCTTCTTGATTAACATTAATGAAGAAGCAAATACAACTGATAAAACAATAATACTTATTAATATTAAATAACTTTGTCCAAGTGTTGTTATATTTGACATAAAACTACTATTATTTATTAAACTTCCACCGGAAATCATTGAATCCTCTGAGTTAATGAATCCATCTACAATTACTTTTAGTAATACATTTCCTAAAAATAAGGAAGATATTATACTTGGTATCGATATGAATATTAACTCGAATATAAATTGCATTATAATTTGTATCTTAGATGTTCCAATAGATAAAAATATACCTATTTCATAAATTCTTTCCCTTAACCATAGAATCAAGATTAATGAAAGAACAACCATCCCACCTAACATAATAGAATAAGTCATTACTTTTATTATATATTTTATTCCACTCACTGACTCTAAAGACTCTTCAAACGCATTAGAATCTTTTTCAACAAAATACTTTGACTCATCAATTTTAAGCTCTTTCAATTTGTTTAAGGCTAAGTCTGTAGATTCTGCACTACCAGAATACATTAAAATTTTATTTGCAATTTCATTATTTTCTGAATTGTTTAATATCTCTTGGCTTGTTGAATAATCTACAAACACCATATTTTCACTAAAATCAGAAGATAATCCTGTATATGTTTCCTGTTTTTTACCAGAAAAGATCCCTATAATTTTAAATTTATGACTTTTTATTTTTCCACTTTTTTCAATATCTAGTAATTCAAGATCAACTTCATCACCTAATTTTAGATTGTTTTGTTTAGCAAATTCTTCATGAACAATAATTGAATTCTTATCATTTTCTTCTATATTTTTACCTTCTTTAATTGTAAATACTCCACTACTAAATAAAATATTTCTTTTAGTATTATTTGTAGCTTCGAGTGAAACAACATTCTTAAATTCGTCAGATAAATCTTCTCTATTTATTCTTTGTTCTCCGCTAACTACTTTAGCATCTTTTAGTTTTGCTAATCCATCATATTGAATTATTTTTTCTTCAATTTCTTTTAATTTTTCAATATCTTTAAATTGATTAACATTAAAATATTTACCATCTTTTTTTGTTATTGATATTGAAGAATTAGAACTTTCATATAAAGCCTTTTCTATTTCATTGCTTGATTTCATTATTGTTAAACAAGAATACAAGCAAGAAAGAACTATAGTTAATATGATAAAAATTATTAAAGTTCTATTTTTCTTTCTTGTAATATATGCTATAGCATTTTTTATCACTTTCCTAACTACTCCTCTCTATTTTCTTACTCCATAACTAATTGCATCCACCGGACAAGCATTTTTACATCGTCCACATCTGATACACTCCAGATGATTGCAATTCTCAACTGAATCTTTATTCATTTGGCAAACTTTTTTACATTTTCCACAATTAATACACTTATCCTTATCCAATCTATATCTAAATATTGAAATAGGGTTAAAAATTGAGTAAATAGCTCCAAGTGGATATATATATTTACAAAAAGGTCTATATATAATTATAGAAAGTAACAAAGTAACTATTAGAATGATTCCTTTCCAATAATACAAGAAACCTATCGCACTTCTCATACTTTTATTTAATAAAACAAGTGGTAATCCTCCTTCCAGCATACCAATCGGACAAATAAGTTTACAAAAATACGGAGAACCCTGACCTAAAATATCAACCAAAAATAAAGGGAATATTAATGAAAAATACAAGTAATATTATGTATTTCAATTTTCTCAAATGTTTATCAAACTTAAATGTTTCAACTTTTTTAAAAAAGGGAATCTTGTGTAGCAAATCTTGAATCAATCCAAATGGACACAGCCATCCACAAACAAATCTTCCCACCAATGCTCCTATAAAAAACAAAATCCCAACTATATAATAAAATAACTAATCTTATATTTTGAATTTCCAATTACTGCCTGTAGTGATCCTATTGGACAAGAACCTTTTGCTCCCGGGCATAAATAACAATTTATACCCGGAACACAAATTTTCTTTAAATTCCCCCCGTAGATTTTACCAGTCTTAAAGCCTTCAAAGTAAGAATTAGCAATTAAAAACCAAACGGATTGAAATAAATGCTTAAAACGATCTCTTATTTTATATTTATCTTTTTTTGTACTACCATTTATAATATTTTTAATTCTATCCAATTCCAATACACTCCATACAAATTCTTATCGCCTTATCCAAGACAACTTAGTTTCTCCATTACTATCAACAAAGAAAGTCTCTGGCATAGCCTGTATACCATTCAATCTACCATTAAAGTTTGTCTTATCTGGCATTAAGAAAGGATATGAAGCCTTTGTCTTTTCATGTATTAACTTTGACTTTTCAATTGCTTCCTTGTTTTCACCGTTATCATCAACAGGATCTGTAACAACTCCAACGATATTTACACCCTTGCTTTTCATTTCATTCTGAACCTCAACCAAATCAGGAATTTCCTTTACACAAGCTGTACACCAAGTTGCAAATACATTTACCATAGTAAGATCATACTTCTCAAAATCTTTACTTGTAAAATCCTTGCCATTTATGTCCTTTGTTGATAGTTTACGTAAATCTTTAACCGATTCTTTGTTAAATGCTTCTGTATTTTCTAAATCAGTTTTTTCTGATAGCACAAAACCATTTTTAGGACGTTCTTTTTTATCTATAATTTGAATCTCAGTTCTTTTTAATTCATCCAGAAGATTACTTTCAGCTCCGCTATTTGTGCTTAAATAGCAATCGTATTTTCCATCACTTGAAACTCCTATTTTAGTATGAGTATCACATTTTATAATTTTAGATTTTTTTCTTCTGATGTATTTTTTTCAAATATACCAATAGTCCCAATTCTTTCAAGCTCATTTTGCCAATTTTTATATCCATCGCCCATCTTTTCTATAACTGCATTCTTTTGTTCTTCTGTCATTTTTTCAAATGTCAAAATAGCATACTTTAGTTCTTTATCTATAGGACTTTGATCATCTAACATCGCTATCTTTTTATCAGCTATATAATTTCTAAATTTGTCTGAGAGTTTAAATTTAAGCCCTAAATATTCATAAACATATTCTTTCTTTGCCTCCAATGTATAATCTGATGGCTTAAAAGTTTCATTTTTGCCATTTGCATTAATTGACATGCCTTCCTCTTCAGAACTTATGGATTGTCCTTCTTTTATTTTATTGTTTTCATTACTTTTTTGACACCCAACTGCGCTTAAGCTCAAACATAATGCAAGTAATAGGCATGCTCCTCTTGGTACTATTTTTTCATAAATTATTCCTCCTTTATTTTTTACACAATAGCATTTTATAGCTACTTTCAATAACATTCTACACACCTTTTATGAAACGTTGATGAAATATAATTTTTTATTTTTCCAAACTATGGTATAACAGTATAAGTATTATGCTTAAAGTTGTTCTTACACGATTAGTATATGATCGATTAGTATATGAGCAAGCACAGTAAGTGTACGGACACTTACGAAAAAAATGATGAGGCAGCCCTTTGGGATCTGCTTCTTTTTTTATCAATTTTTAACTTGTTAGGGTGTACCCTAAGACCCCGAAATACATTCAAAGGAGGATTACCTATAGCAAATAGAATACGAAATGAAAGGCTTGAAATTAAATTAACAGAAGAAGAAAAGGCTCTTTTTGAGGAGAAAAGAAAACTTGCGAAATGTAAAAATATGAGCCATTTCATCCGCAAGTGTGTTTTAGAAAAAGAAATATATTAAGTGGATTTAGAGCCGTTTAGAGATTTACAGGGTTTCCTTTCCAATGCTACCAGCAACATAAATCAGATTGCAAAGCGTGTGAATTCCACCGGCATAATCTATAAGGACGATATAAATGATATGAAAAAGCAGATTGAATATTTCTCAAAAGAGTTGTGGCAAATACATTCTCTGCTTCTTGGATAGGTTACACTGAACTAGACAATAAAAATAAGGTGTGTAAAATATAAGAAAACACACTGGAGGAATTGTTAATGTCAGAAAGAAAACCACGTCGAACGTTTACTAAAGAGTTTAAAAATCAAATGGTTCAGTTATATGCGTCAGGGAAAAAGAGAACCGATATTATCAGAGAGTATGATTTAACCCCGTCTACTTTTGATAAATGGGTGAAACAAGCA
>NZ_QPQX01000027.1:0-16312 GCF_005234805.1 Enterococcus sp. ARL09-542 | reverse complement strand
TGTTAAGTCAATATTATTATTATTAGATAAATTATAAGTTGAAGTCATAGAATTACTTATAGAAATAATAAATGAAGACAGTGCGACTAGTCCTGAAGACAAAGTATCTGTTTTATATATTTTAGCAATATTTACTCCTAAACAATAAATAAACAGTAAGGAAACAATAGAAATGCTTCCCTTTGATATCAAATTATTTATATCTACTAACCATTGAAAATAATCAGTAATCTTCTCATAGCCAAATTGCATAGGAAAATCTACTAAAAAAGCATTTAATAATATTGCAACCGAACCTGTCATTATTACAGGCATCGTACCCATAAATGAATCTCTTAACGCTACTAAAAATCGTTGATTCCCAATCTTAGTAGCTATAGGTAAAACTTTATTCTGGATTGTATTCATTATTTTCTCACTCATTATGATTGACTCCTTCAAAAAAAAATAGAAAGCGCTATCTAATTATAGTATAGATTTTTTTGACCATTTGAACATGATAATTTTTATTTAAAACATGTCATTTTCTTCATAATTAGTTCTATAAGGAAGGATTTTGGATATCATAATAAATAAATTTCTATTACAATTTTCATTTCCCAATGCAGATATGAATCTCCTCTCCCAACCCCTCTATTCATAATTATATCCTTCAACAAAAACGGATATTTCATATGACAAAAAATTCTTATTAGAAGTAAAATATTATACAGATAAACAGACCCTTTAGACACTAATTTGGTGAAATATCCAAAATGATAAGAGCTCTGAATTTTTGTTTTAAACAACTTTGTTAAAGCAACTTACAGCTAGCAATATAAACTATAATATCCTAAATTTAACCATAGCTCCCCAAAAATAATAACTAATAATAGAATTAGAATCACTGTCAAGCTAATAATTGATTACAAAAATACAATTAAAGAAACTACAAAAAGATTAGTTACAATGATGAATTCTTATTTTCCAAACTGTGAAATACTGTCCTTGTTAATTTAGAGAACTTAATAACAATCAGTTAAAAATACGCTATTTAGAAAATTAAACAAAGGACATGCCATAAATTAGTTGAGCACGCCCCCACATCTATTACAAAACTGCTAAAATATTTAATGAATACATTAGTATTGACAAAACTAAAAATATCCAAATAACTTTGGTTGAATTGAGAGATTTTTTGCTTAATAACCAATATGCCAATAAAACTAAAACAACAGGTACTATAGCTGGCATAATAGGGTCTAACATTTCTGTTTGGAAAGATAGTTTCTTATCACCAATAACTAACTTGAATGGAACACCAACCTTTACAACACTAGGAACCAAGCCTCCTATTACTACTACGCCAAGTAAAGTTGCTGATTCAGTTAAATCCTTCAACAATCCACCTACACTGGATACCAGTTTTTTACCTTCTCGGAAAGCAATTGGTAACTCAAAATATCTCAAAAATAGTATAATGAGAGATACTAATAACCAAAGTAGTACACCTAATGGATTTCCTTCTAATCCCATATAAGCTGCTAGAGATCCAAAAATTGTTGGAATCACTGCCCCAAATAAAGAATCGCCTACAGCTGCAAAAGGTCCCATCATACTCGTTTTAATTGCTGCAACAGCATCTTTCGATTTGCTTCCATCTTCTGCTTGCAATGCTAAATCAATTCCAATAATAAATGCACTTAAAAAAGGACTGGTATTATAGAATTGCATTTCTGATTGCAACACACTTTTTAATTCTTTTTCATCTTTGTATAACTTTTTCAAAGCTGGATATACAGCTCGAACATATGCCACATTCATCATTCGTTCGTAGTTCCAACCTAGTTGAGCTCCAAACATATATCTTAAACTAACTTTTCTCAGATCTTTGCTACTTAATTTGCTAACATTAGATTTCATCATCATCAACCTCTCCGTTAACTACTTCTATATGATTGATAGTATCTAGTTTTGATTCTAATAAACGTTTATCTTGTAATTTTTTATAGTAAATAATAGCAGCTGCCAATCCTGCAAAAGAAATACCCATCATTGGAATATTTAAATAAGCGGCTAAAATATACCCAATAATTAAAAAACCGAAAAAATTCCTAATTGGCAAATAATGTAGTAAGATGGCAATCCCAACAACTGGTAATATAGCTCCTGCCAATTTTAATCCTCCCATTAACCAATCCGGTGCATAATTTAATACTGTATTTACTACTTCATTACCAAAAATTAAACATAAGCCTACTGGTATTGCACGAGATAATGCAATAGGAACTAAACTTAACCATGCTTCTAAACTAATCTTATGAAAATTTTCTTCTTCTATATGTTTATCCACACGATGTAAAAAATAAACCCCACAAAAACGAGCTAAAATATCTAATTGAACTAATAATAATCCTACAGGAACAGAAATACCTATTGCAAATTCAATTCCTTTTCCACTAACAACACCTAATGCTGTACCAATGATTGCCCCTGTGCCAAAATCAGGAATTGATGAGCCACCAAATGTTCCTACACCTAAGACCATCAGTTGTAATGTTGCTCCTACTAATAAGCCTGTATTAATATCTCCCATTATAATTCCTGCTAGAAAACCAGAAATTGCCGGTTTACTTAATTGTAATCCTGACAGATAAGGATCTATACCTCCTAGTATAGCTAAACATATTAAAGAAAATATCTGAAAAAAAGAAATATCATTCATGATCAAACTAACTCCTTTATATTATTTTGAACTTTTCACTGCCCCAATATCTAGTATGCCATCTAACTTAATACCAAAAAAATCAGTTCCTAAATTATAACCATTTTTATCGATAACCTTCTTCCCACTATGAATAGCAGGAGATGATTGTTCCAATTTATATCCATCAAACACTGTATTCTGACTGAATTGATCATATGTCAAATAGTTAAAATTAGGTTTTACGGGACCATTTTCAGGAGAAACAAATATATTCGACTCTTGGCTATTACTGATTTCAATACACGCCTCTATATTTCCTGAATTTTTTATTTGTAAATACTGATCTTCAAAAACCGATCCATTTTCTAATAAAACTTTATCCCCTGGATTTAATTTAAGTTCATTTATTTTATTTAAACCTTTAAAAGGCTCAGATATAGATAATCCTGAATTAGTGTCACTCCCTCTTTGCGAACTAACATAGTAACAATTACCAATGGGGTTACTTTCAGCATGAGCGACTTTTGTTAACATAGATAAACTAATCAAACAGCAAGTTGCAATAAAATATATTTGGATTTTTTTATATTCATAAATTCCTTCACATTCATTCATCTTCTAAATCTATTGGATTTGCTTCCAAATATTCATTTACATGTATAATATTTTCTCTTCCTTTATTTACCAAAGAACTATCTTCTCCTAAAAATTGATTATTAACAAAGCCTATAACCATTGGCATATTCATTCCTGCATATAGTTCTATTTCTTTTCCTTCTAAAATTAATTGAGAAACAACATTGCAAGGAGTGCCTCCCATTAGATCAGCCAGAACTGTAACTTTTTTCAAACCATTAATTGTTTTTTCAAAATTTACTCGAAAATCTTTTGCTGACTCTTCAGGTAATAACCCTACAGTATAAATATCTTTTTGTGTTCCCATGATCATATCGACACTTTTCTTTAACTCTTCACAAAATCGTCCATGACTAATTAAGACTAAATGCCCCGTCATCTTTTCTCCTCCTACATATATTTTTATTTATTTAACAGAGACATAAAGTCATCTGCTTTGTCACTTGGAACCATTTGCGCAATTAAATGGACACCTTTTGCATTTAATTGGTTGAACGTTTCTACATCTTGATCAACAACATTAATTGATTTCGTAATTGATCGAGTCTCAGACGTTTGTGACATATTTCCAACATTAATCTCTTTTATTGGAACGCCCAATTCTACTAATTTTAATAATCGATCAGGCTTTCGTGCAATAATCAGTAAACGCTGTGAATCGTATTTTCCTGCTAAAATATTTTGCGCTGCTTTTTCAATTGGCAAAACACTTAGTTTCACCCCTGCTGGGGTAGCCAATTTCAATCCGCTTTTTTCAATATCATTTTGAGCCACTTCATCATCCACAACCATAATTCGAGAAATATTCAATTTGGTTGTCCATAAATTGGCTACCTGTCCGTGAATTAAACGTCCATCAATTCTTACTCCAATAATACTCATTGTTCATCCCTCTTTCATTTCTTTATACAATGGTGCTTTTAATAAATTGATTTCTGGTTCATAGGTGCCTTCTGTCTCAAAAATAACAATTTCATTCTTACCAACTTTTAGAAAACCGCTAGAGATGTACAGTGAAAGCGTTGGCCCTACTTCCCAAAAACGACCGATATTGGTCTGATTAACAAAGACAATTCCTTTTCCAAATTTACTTAAATCAATAAAACAATCACCGACATCCTCTAAAAGAAACTCATAGCGATAAAAACTTGGATGTTGGGGTTGCCATCCTTTTGAATAATCCACAGTTTTACAATTCTCCAAAGGCAATGAATATTGTTGCCAATTTGTAATAAAATGTAAGTCTGCCATTACTCCCGTTCTAATTCCTTTTTTTTGCGTTTCCGCAAAGAGTTTATGTCCATAATTGACACGTCCCATATTTTCAATCAAAATATCCAATTGATTGATTTCTTCTGTCATACTAACTTGTATATCTTCACCTATTTCTGTTTGATATTGGGTAGCTTGTAATTTTTGATTCAAAAATAATTGACTGCGATCTCTGCCATCAATTACCCGTAATCGTTCTTCCTCTGCATCCCTCTCTATCATTGTTCGGTAAAGTAGATAACCTGTATTTTGTCCCAACTCTTCCATTGTCTTTGGATACTTTGATTGAACTGGTTGACTAATGGTATCTAAAGTCGCGAAAAGACTTACTTTATTCGTCAAAGAAATCTTTTTCTTTTCAATCGTGGGTTTAATGACAGGATCTAACTGCTTAATCTCTGGATAATTATCATGAATCATTTTCCGCAATGCATAATATTTTTCTGTTGGATTCCCCTGTTCATCTAATGGTGCGCCATAATCATAAGAAGTAATTTGTGGTAAATCAATCACTCCTCTTGCTGAACAACCATTCATAAACCCAAAATTCGTTCCTCCATGAAACATATATAAATTAATGCTTCCTTGTTCTAATACCTCTTTTACCGCTTCAGCGAGTTCCTGTGGATCTCGTTGAATGATTGGTTCTTTCCAACGATTAAACCAACCATCCCAAAATTCCATACACATCAGTGGCCAATTTTTATCATATTCTTTAAAAAACTGCTTCATAGAGTCAAAGTTGTCTTTTGCTTTAGAACCAAAATTACCAGTAACCAAAATATCATCTTCGATCATGCTTCCCGCTCGTAAAGTAGCCCGCCATGGTCCATCTGAAGTGAATAAGGGAACTGTCACGCCTCGTTCAATCATCAAATCTCTTATCGCACGCAGATACTCCTTCTCTTCTCCAAAAGATCCATACTCATTTTCAATTTGGATCATCAAAATATTTCCTCCATTATCAAATTGATGGGAAACAATCCTTTTCATCAAAACATCATAATAATCTGCTACATGTTCCAAATAAGCGGTTTCATTCCTTCGGATATGAATCGGTTCACGGAGTAGCCATGACGGAAACCCTCCAAATTCCCATTCAGCACAAATATAAGGCGATGGTCGCACAATAGCATATAATCCTAAGTCTTGAGCGATGGTCAAAAATCTCTCTAAATCCAATATCCCTTCAAAATGAAACTCTCCTTTTTGAGGCTCATGTAAATTCCAAGGAACATATGTCTCTACTGTATTAAATCCTAGTGCTTTTAAATTATACAAAGAATGTTCCCAATCACATGGGGGAATCCGAAAATAATGAATTGCACCAGACAGTATTTTAAATGTTTTTCCATTTAATAAAAATTCTTCTTTTATTTCAAATGTAGTCATCTGTTACTTTTCACCTCAATTACTTAATATACTTAGTATATTAAGACTTTTGTATTAAAAGTCAACAATTTTTTTTAAGTATGTTAATATAGATGCGAGTAATTTAAAGGGGGAGCTTATAATAAAACCGAAATATTTAGAAATCAAACAGGATTTAAAACAACAAATTGTAACCGGTCAATTTCATAATGGCGACCGATTCTATTCAGAATCAGAAATTATCAAAAAATATAATGTTAGTTCTATAACAGCAATTCGTGCCTTAAAAGAATTAGTTGCCGAGGGGTATATCGTACGTTATCAAGGAATAGGAACTTTCGTTTCACGTGCAAGAAAAGAAAAAATAGTAAAATTTTCTGATATAGAAATATTTTCATTTGACAATGATAAAACACACGTTCTTTCGATTAAACGCGAAAATAAAAAACAAATATTAGATACATTAAAATTATCAACTGATTCATATTATTATCAAATCGAACGAATTAGAGAAGCTAATGAAATACCTTATATCTACCATAAATCTTATTTGCCAGAACAATATATAAATTCTAATTATCCAGAAATTAATTATTACAATTCTATTTACAAACGTTTAAAATCAGACTACAACATTGATTTAAACGAAGAAAACTTTAGGGAAACAAACGAAATTTTATTCCCCGCTCCTAATAGTGTATGTAAAAAACTAGAAATAAATGAATCTGAGCCTGTCGTTTTTCAAACCAAATTATCCTGCTTATCTGAAAATAATAAACCTATAGAATATGTTGAAAGTTATAAAAAATGGAATTTCTATAAGATTCAACTCCTATCTAATTAACTACTACTGAATTTGATTTTACTTTGTTCGTTATAGCAATTTTTCATAATTAAACTATATTAAAAAATGAGGTTCTTACTATGAAACATATTTCAGTATTGATCAAACCCGCATCTTCCCTCTGCAATCTTCGCTGCAGCTACTGCTTTTATGCCAATGTCAGTTCCTTGCGAGAAGTCCGCTCATTTGGCAAAATGAAAGAAGAAGTGACAGAGAAAATGATCGAAAATATTTATGCAGACTTAGAAGACGGCGATCAATTAACATTAGCGTTTCAAGGTGGAGAGCCAACGATGGCGGGCCTCAATTATTTTCGTACAGTGATCCGGTTAGTAGCGCAACAACAAAAACAAGTGCAGGTCCATTATGCGATTCAAACGAACGGAACTATCATCAATGAGAAATGGTGTGCTTTTTTGAAAGAACATGATTTTTTAATAGGCCTGTCCATCGATGGCCATCCACTTTATCATGATCTGAATCGGGTTGATCCGAAAGGAAGAGGAACTTTTCAGCGAGTGCTGCAAACAAAACAGCTGTTTGACTACTATGAGATCGACTACAATGTACTTTGTGTCTTGACCAATCCGTTGGCAAAAGAGGCTAAGAAAGTCTTTCGCTTTCTAAAAGAGCAACAAATTGATTTTGTCCAGTTTATTCCTTGTTTAGATGATCTAGATGCAAAAAAAAGAAATAGTTATGCTCTCACACCAAAACGTTTTGCAGGATTTTACCACCAGCTTTTGCAGTTATGGCTGCAAGAATTAGCGGAGGGGCATTATATAAGTATCAAGCTTTTTGATGATCTTTTGAATCTATTGATCAAGCGACAAGTCACTGCCTGCGGGATTTTAGGAAACTGTCAGGTACAATATGTCATTGAAGCAGATGGCAGTGTGTATCCTTGTGATTTTTATGTGCTGGATGAGTATCGCATGGGGTATATTCAAGAACAGACTTTACGTCAGTTATTTGAACAGGACATTGCAAAAACGTTTGTGTGTCAACGGCCCGAAATGCCAAAGAAATGTCTGAGTTGCCCGTTTCAAAAAATGTGTCGTGGCGGCTGCAAACGGATGAAAGATGCCATCTATGTAGATAACACAGGCTATTGTGGTTATCAGCAACTCTTGCAGGAATTTGTGCCGCAGATCAATCGGATTTTAGGTTTGTTACAGGGGGTAAGTGTGTGATTGGGTTCGTTTATTTTATAGTGATCGTGTTGGCAAATACGGTTGGTGCCGTTTCAGGCATGGGGGGCGGTGTTCTGATCAAACCCATTTTTGATTTTATCGGTGCCCATTCTGTTGCGGCCATCTCGTTTTATTCTACCGTAGCCGTGTTTACCATGTCGCTGGTTTCGACCGCGAGACAGTTGGCTAGTGGACGTAAAATCAATTGGCAAATCGTCCTTTGGGTTTCAGGCGGCGCCGTCTTAGGAGGCATCTTGGGCAATGTCGCTTTTGATCACCTGCTGCTTTTATTTCAGAATGAAGATGAGGTACAAATGATTCAGATCTTTTTGACCGTTGTGACACTGCTGTTTGCTTTCTTTTATACCAAATACGACTGGCCCGGATTCCAACTGAAAAAAAACTTCTGGTATTGCTTCTGTGGCCTAGTCCTTGGTTTTCTAGCGAGTCTGCTGGGCATTGGCGGTGGACCGATCAATGTGTCCTTGCTGATGCTGATGTTTGCTTTACCCATCAAAGAAGCCACGGTCTATTCGATTTGTACGATTTTTTTCTCTCAATTGGCGAAAATCGTGACGATTGCTGGGACCACTGGATTTGGCCTCTATGACTTAAAGATTTTGTGGTTTGTGATTCCAGCCGCGATTGTTGGCGGTTTGTTAGGGGCAAAAGTCAGCACTGTCCTCTCACCACAAAAAGTGACGCTGGTCTTCCAGACTGTCATCTTCTTGGTGCTAATCATCAATCTTTATAACGGCTATCAATTACTATAAAAAACGAGTATTATCAACCACTTATAGAAAACGATTAATTAGTAACTTTAGAAGTACTTTCTCATTAAGAAGCGCTCTTTTTTGTGACTTTTCTGAAACTAGAATAAATACTCTCAATTGCATTAGTAATATGCATGATTTTTCTAATAGCACTGCCTGTTCACCATGTGCAAAGTACCGTTTCCAGACATCTACTAACAAAATAGGCTCTTTGTCAATAAGGACTGATGAGTTGTGCAAAATCGGTTCTATAATATTTTGTGTTGGTGGAAAATCGAAGGCGATTTTCTACTAACACTTTTTCTTCGTTTCAACTCAAAAAGAGACTCACTTTTGGTAAAATTTAGTCGACCAAAACATCACCCTACCAAAGGAGTCGCTCTATGGATAATCATACTAGAAAATTACTCGGATTAACAGATAAACATTTATTTTTTGATGAAGAATGGCTGATTGAAAAAGATCCATAGTTCTCTTGGTTATAAAACACCAATTGAGGTACGCTATGCGGAGGTTGGCGTAGCGAACCCTTGATAATGAGCAAGAATCGGTTACCTTCTGTTCGAGCGGCTTATTTTATTCAAAGTGAGCACGCCGCTAAGAAAACCGATTTGAGGAGGCTCGTTGTCAAGGGCAACTGGATATGGTGTCATAAACAGACCTTATAATTTTTGTCTAGAAAAGTGTTGCCATTCCACCATTCCACCATTCCAGTAATCAATAAATATTTCAATAATAGTCTAGCTATATATAAATAACATTACAAAACCTAAAGAATTATATCTGATAACCTTCCATGTTTTTCATATGATGTTACTCTTTCAACTTTATTATTATCATCGACAAAAACAACCTTAGGTCTATGATCCTTAACCTCATTTTCATTTAATTCACAATATGCCATTAAAATTATTTTATCTCCAGTTGATACACATCTAGCTGCAGCTCCATTCAAGCAAATCATCCCTGTTCCTCTCTCTCCAGCTATTGTATAAGTTTCAAATCTATTTCCATTATTAACATCAACTATTTGTACTTTTTCATATTCATATATTCCTGCTGCTTCTAATAAATCCATATCAACAGTAATACTTCCTACATAATCTAACTCAGCTTGTTCAACTTTAGCTCTATGTATTTTTCCTTTTAACATTGTAACTTTCATTATTATAGCCCCCTATTGTAATTCAAATGTAAAATTATCTATTAATCTTGTTTTTCCTATAAATACTGCTATTGCAACTAAAACTGATTTTTCAATATAATTTACTCTTTGTAATGATAAAGAATCAACAACTTCTACATAATCAATCTTTGCCAAATTATAAGTATTTATATTTTTACTTATTATCTCAATTATTTTTAAGCTATCTCTCTCTCCATTATTTAAGGCTTCCTTAGCTAAAGTTAAAGATTTATTTAAAATAGTAGCTGAAGATCTTTCCTCTAAACTTAAGTATGTGTTTCTAGAACTTTTAGCTAGTCCATCCTCTTCCCTTATAATTGGACACCCTACAACGTCTATATCAATATTAAGGTCCCTAACCATTCTTTTAATTACAGCTAACTGTTGTGCATCCTTTTCTCCAAAATAAGCTCTATCTGCTGGTATTATGTTAAATAATTTACTTACAACAGTGCAAACCCCTCTAAAATGTATTGGCCTACTAGCTCCACATAAACCTTCTGTTAATCCAGTTATATTAACAAAAGTACTTGCATTGTCACAATACATCTCTTCAACTTCAGGATTAAATATTGCTGTTGCTCTACCTCTTGTGCATACTTCTATATCTCTTTCTAAGTCTCTTGGATAACTACCTAAATCTTCATTTTTCCCAAACTGAGTTGGATTTACAAAGATACTTACAACAACTTTATCATTTTCTTTTGATGCTTTTCTAATTAAACTTTCATGACCTTCATGTAAATATCCCATAGTAGGAACTAATCCTACCTTTAAGCCTTGTTTTTTCCACTCTTTTACTTGACTTCTAACATCATTTACTGTTTTAAATATAACCATATTTCTTGACCCTTTTAATATAATTTTTCTAAAACATCATCACTTATTTTAAACCCATGTTCTGGACCTGGAAAAACTCCATCTTTTACTTCCTCTATATATTTTGTAAATGCTTTATTCATCTCTTCTGATAAATTAGCATATTTCTTCACAAATTTAGGGGTAAAATCACTATACATCCCCAACATATCTTGATATACAAGAATTTGTCCATCACACCCTGCACCTGCTCCAATACCAATTGTAGGTATTGATATCTCTTTAGAAATTAACTCTGCAAGCTTAGTTGGAACACATTCTAACACTACAGCGAATGCTCCTGCTTTTTCTACAGCTTTAGCAGCTCTTATTAATTCTTTAGCAGCTTCCTTGTCCTTTCCTTGTACCTTAAATCCTCCAAATGCATTAACAGATTGAGGTGTTAAACCTATATGCGCCATAACAGGTATAGAAGCCTTTACTATAGCCTCTATTTTATCGCATACTTCTATCCCTCCTTCTAATTTAACAACCTGAGCTCGTCCTTCTTTTATTAATCTTCCTGCATTAACTACTGAATCATATACTGAAGTTTGATAAGACATAAATGGCATATCTGTAACAACTAAAGTGTTCTTAGCTCCTCTTGTAACTGCTCTAGTATGATGAATCATGTCTTCCATTGTTACTGAAAGTGTATCTTCATGTCCTAGACATACCATACCAAGAGAATCTCCTACTAATATTCCATTTATCCCAGCTTCATCAATTATTTTTGCTGTTGAATAGTCATAAGCTGTAAGCATTGTTAATTTTTCATTTCTTAATTTAGATTCTTTAAATGTAACTGCTGTATTTTTCATCTATCTCTCTCCTAACTCTCTCCTAAATACTTTTCTAATTCACTATAATCTCTATTAATATTTTTTAACATAGCTATCTCTAATACATTTTTTGATAATAGCATATATAAAGCTCTGTCTTCATCTGATAAAACTTCACAGTGACCTTTAATTGTTGAAATATCACAACGTTCAACTGGCCCTGTCAAACTTTCTATAATTCCTTTTTCTTTTATATTTCTAATATTAAATTCAATTAATGGATATAAAGCTTCAATTGCCATTTTTTCAGTAAATCCACATTGAATTAGATATGTAACGCTTGTATTAATAAGTCCTAGCACAAGGTTACTAGATACTACTGATGCGGCATGATAAAGAGATTTATTCTCCTTAGATACTATTACAGTACTATTACCTAACTTTTTGAAGAAATCACATAAAAACTTTGCATATTTTTCATCGCCTTCAATTGTTATAAAAGATTTTTTTAATTTTTTGTATGAATTATATTTATCTGATATTGAAAACATAGGATGGACAGAATAACCATAAGCACCATAGTCCTGTATATTTGAAAAGATATCTGAAGATATTGCACCACTGCAATGGCAGATTAATTTGTTTTTGATTTGATAATTTTTAATTTCTTGCCATACCTCCTGAATTTGACCATCAGGAGTCGTAATGAAAATAGTATCATTTTCATCTACTAATTCTCTTAAGTTTAAATATTGTTTACTAGATGTAAAATTCGAAGCTGCTAATGACGAGTCTTCGCTTTTACTATAAAATCCTGTTACTTGTATTTTATGTTCCTGGAAATACTTCCCGAATGAACAACCTACCTTGCCGGCTCCAATAAAACCAACGTTCATAATTATAAATCCGCCTTCCTACGAAAGGCACCAATGAGGTGATGAAAACCTTAGAGCGCCTTCTTTCTTTTTTTATTCCGTGTTACCCTTTCCTTGCAGGTCCCTGGTACACTACAGAACCCGAGGAGGTAAGTGGCGGGGCTGTATAGCGGCAACCCCGCATAATTATATGGTGTCGGTCATCCGTTAAGGCATCAATGAATGGCGCAAACCCGTAGCCCGTAAACTTATCTCTTCCGAAGTTGACTCGATTTCGCCGGATGACCAGTCCCTACCAAACCTGTACTATTTTTTTACAGGAGGTTGCTATGTTCAAAATCTTTCGTAAAAATTGTTGTGGCTTGGATGTCCACAAAACGTGGATCTATGCGTGTATCGGAATCACAGATGCGAATGGTCGTACAGTGTATAAGCAAGCTCGCTTCTCTTCCTTTACAAAAGGTCTCAATGAATTAGCTGAATGGCTTGCTAAATACAACTGTAAGGATGTGTGTTTGGAATCTTCCGGTAAATTTTGGATCCCTGTTTTTAATATTCTTGAAAAAACTTGTTTTGTCACACTGGCTCATCCGAAGTACACCAAACCCCAGAAAGGAAATAAAACAGATCGCAAAGATGCAAAATGGATTTGTGATCTCTTTATGTGCGACATGATCAAACCCAGTTTTATTCCTGGTCTTGAAATCCGCCAGCTTCGTGATCTAATGCGTTATCGGACGAAACTGACCAACATGAAAACAAGTGAAAAGAATCGTGCTTTAAACTGCTTAACCGTTTCTAATCTGAAACTAGATGATGTTTTTAGTGATGTGTTCGGAAAATCATCCACTTCTATCATCCAATACTTGTTAGAACATCCCGGTGAATCATTTGATGTTCGACCATTTATCCATGCCCGTTGTAAAACTCCCGTTGAAGAAATCCAAGCGGCAGTTGAGGGGGCGATTTCTGTACCTCAAGCGATTAAGCTTCGCCAATGCCTCAACCATATTAACGAGATTGAGAAGCATCGAGAAGAGATCAATCTAGAGATTCAAGCTCTTGCAGAACCCTTCTCCCCTGTTTTGGAACTACTTCGTACCATACCGGGCTTAGACACTCAGCCAATAACAGCGATTGCGATTCTTTCAGAAATAGGACCGGATATGTCCGTGTTTCCAACTTCGAAACACTTTATTTCTTGGGCTGGATGCTGTCCAAGAAACGATCGCAGTGCCCGACGAACAAAATCAACACGTATCTCTCGTGCAGGGCAGTCGTTGAAACCGCTACTTGTACAGATTGCCAATGCTCTTCTCAGATCCAAAGAACATCCAGAATTTAAAAATCGCTATCGTAGAATCAAAGCGAATCGTGGACACAAGAAAGCTATCATTGCTATTTGTAAGATGCTCCTGACCGCTATCTGGAATGTCTTATCAAAGGTGGAACCCTATTCTGCTAAAGGATATCTGGAGCCAAAACCTGCGAAAGAAGAGAAAGTTCTGACGCAATCCCAAGCTCTGGACCTTTTAAGAAAACGCGGATATACCATTATAGATAGTGCTTAAACCAAAGTTACGTTGATTCTTCCTAAATAGACTCGTTGTCTTCCATTTCAAAAATTTTGAAAACGGTAGGCTTATTTAGTGTACCGTTCTTCAGGTATCTTCAAATAGATTTATTTTCAAACTTATCACCTCCATAAAGAAGTGAGACTACAAGTCCCATTCTTACGATATGAGCTTAAAAATAAAAATTAAATCAAATATACAGTATGGTTTTTTCAAATATCATCCATAGTTAATTTATCATAATATCCCATATTTTAAAATAAAAGATAGCGTAAAATATTTTGTGTAAATAGAAATTTAGGGTAGAAAAAAAAAAAGTCCATTCTGTAAAATTAAAGTTACCACACAGAAATTTTATAGGAGGACTTTCTCATGACTAAATTTACTATAGAAATTATGCAAACACTACTCAATAAAGGGGATTTAGATGAATTATTTCAGGATCATTTAGAGCGAGCGATTAATTCACTTCTACAAGCAGAGCTAACTGCTTTTTTAGATTACGAAAAATATGATCGAAATGGATTCAATTCAGGAAATTCCCGTAACGGGAATTATTCACGTACATTTAAAACAGAATATGGCGAGTTGAATTTAACTATTCCTAGAGATCGGAATGGCGAATTTTCTCAACAAACACTACCAGCATATAAGCGAACCAATGATTCATTAGAAACGACCATTATCCAATTATTTCAAAAAGGCATTACTATGGCTGAAATCTCCAAATTAATTGAAAAAATGTATGATCACCACTATACGCCACAAACAATCTCCAACATGAGTAAATTGGTGGCTGAAGATGTTTTAGCTTTTAAAGAAAGAACGTTAGAAGCCAATTATTCCGTTATATTTATGGATGCGACGCATATCCCTGTGAAGCGACAGACTGTTTCGAAGGAAGCAGTGTATATTACGATTGGTATTCGTTTGGATGGAACCAAAGAAGTTCTTGGGTTTACTATTGCCCCAACTGAGTCTGCTTATATTTGGAAAGAAGTTCTTCAAGATCTTAGAAAACGTGGGTTAGAAGAAGTTTTATTAGTCGTGACAGACGGATTAAGCGGTATTGAAGAAAGTATCCATAGTGTGTATCCGAATGCCCAATTTCAACAATGTTGTGTGCATGTATCTAGAAATATCGCTCATAAAGTTCGTGTTCGAGATCGAAAAGAAATTTGTGAGGATTTCAAATTGGTTTACCAAGCGAATTCAAAAGAAGAGGCATTGGATCACATCGACTTTATGATTAGGAAATGGAAAAAGCAGTATCCAAGAGTCGTCAATTTACTCTTGAATCCTGCCCTATTAACCTTTTATAATTTCCCTCACGCCATCAGACGAACAATTTATTCGACGAACCTGATTGAAGGCTTTAATAAGCAGCTAAAACGATATACTCGAAGAAAAGAACAATTCCCTAATGAAGAATCTCTAGAGAGATTCTTCATTTCTCAATTTAATCAATATAACCAAAAATTTTTAGGTAGAATTCACAAGGGATTTAAAGAAATTCAGGATACATTAGAGTCGATGATTTAACTGTAATTAACAGAATGGATTTTCCATTTACACATAATTCTTGACGCTACCATAATCTAAATAACCATCATATTCATCTACTACTTATATAATTGAGTTTTATTAAACTTTTTAAGTTTCTATTCTATCAAATATTTAAACAATCTCTGCATCCGAAAAGACTACCTCGTATAGTTTTACTAACAATATTTTTATTAGCGTGTTCAAATCCTGATTTCTTGTATCAATTATTTTCTGTTCACTTTCAATAAGAAAAAAGTCTTTACTTCCATGGCTAATAATAAGTCTCTATTTTTCAATAATTATTGCAAAATTATATCTTATTTAAGAAAATATTTTAATTTTAAAGATAAAAAATTCTTCATCCTGCAATACTTTATATTCTATATTGTAATTATTCAGAATATTACTTACAATATATAAACCTAATCCATTACTATTTTCCTTATTTAAATCAAATTTAACATCAAATATTTTATCCATATTCGAAATTTTATTGTTACCGTATGAATTCTCTATATATAACCAATCATTAACTATCCCAATATTAATTACCCCATTTACATCAGTATATTTTACCGCATTACTAATCAAATTAGATAGAATAATCTTTAAAGCTGTTTTTCCTATATAAACATTCTCGTCTAATATATAATTATTGACAGTTATTTTCTTTTGATTTGCTAATATTTCATACTTTTTTAATATGTCTTCTAA
>NZ_QPQX01000026.1:0-16554 GCF_005234805.1 Enterococcus sp. ARL09-542 | reverse complement strand
CGGCGCACAGAACGCGCCGCATATCGGACTAAGTTTTATTCAAATTTGTCTTCACCAACACGATTTGACGAAGAGCCTATTTAAATAACTACATCCATCTATTCTATCTTCTAAAATAGCCTTTTTCATTTCAGTTAAATAGTTCAGCGCCATTTTTGCACTCGACTTGCATAGTAGTTTTTTCCATATTCCTCAACCTCAGCGGGGGTTGAAGACATAAGGAAAATCCTATGCGTTATGCTCAACTGGATCTGATTAAATATTCTAATGTATTTTTCTCTACCATCATTAAATGGTTAATAGCCAAAAATCACCACTTTTCAATGGCTCCTTGTTGTATAAGTATAACTAGAAGATGAACACGTCTGAGAAATTATAGAAGCTTTTTACGGTAATTACTGGGGCTGTGTCCAGTAATTTTTTTGAAGAGAACAGAAAAATAGCTCACGTGATCTATTCCTACTTTTTGACTAATTTCATCAATAGATAAGAATGTGTCTTTCAGTAGAGCACTTGCTCTTTTGATTCGAAAGTCTAGCAAGTAATCATGAAAGGAATAACCTGTTTCTTTTTTGAAGGCCCGTCCTAAATAAGCGGGATGGTAATGGAATTGTGTAGCTACATCTTTGAGCGTAAGCTTTTCACTATAATTGTTTTGAACGTAATCAATCACTTGTTGAATTGACTCATTAAAAGAATCATCAGTTAGAGAGTTTTGATTAGCTGCTGATTTACGCATTTTTTCTTCTTGTACTAACTTAACTAAATAAGGAAAATCAATGGGTTTCGTTATGTAACTTTTAATAGATAAATCAATCCCCTTTTTTGCATACTGAAAATTTTGGTGGGCACTAATGACAATACTAGTAAAGTAGCGATTGGATGTTTGTTGCAAAGATTCGATTAATTCGAGTCCAGAAATTTTCCCCATCGTAATATCTGTGATAAGTAAATCAAAGCGCTGGTTTTGCAGGTTTTTAAATGCTTCGTCTCCGTCTGTGTAGCAGTGATCGATAATGATGTCGGGGACTTTCTTCAAAAGATAATGCCTTATGCCTTCTACAATTGTACAATCATCGTCAACAATTGCAATTCTCAACATGCATATTCCCTCCTTTTTGTATTTTGATAGTAATCGTTGTTCCGACGTGTAGTTGGCTTTCTATAACAAAACGTGTATCTCCAGGATAGAGATGCTTTATACGTCGAAAAGAATTTGAGATGCCGATATTCTCACTATAAGGAATATCATCATTAAGTTTTTGTTGAATATGCTCCAGCTTGTCTTGGTCCATTCCTTTCCCATTTTCAACGATTTTTAACACATAATGGTTGGTTGTTTCAGTTGCATAGACAGTCAAACGATTTTCCTTTTTTGATGAATCGAAGCCGTGTTTAATATAATTTTCAACAAATGGCTGTAAAGAAAGTTTTGGTAACATTAATTGATCAATATGATCAATCAGCTGATAGTCAAAGTTATGTCGATAACGACGTTGATGTAGTTGCAAGGAGAGGTCGATATTAATTAATTCCTCTTTCAAATCAATTATGTCGGGCTGATATGTATTATTGCGATACAACTTGCTCAATAAATATATACTGTCGCTGATTTCTTCGTCATCATTCAATATGGCAGTCATTCGAATAAATTCCAAATTATTAAATAGAAAATGAGGCTCGATTTGATATTGAAGTGCTGCATACTTTGCTTCTTGCTTCAACCAATTATTTTCATAAAGTGTTTTTTGATATGTAGCATTATCTAAATAAAACTGATTGATATGCATAGCGATTTCTTTCAAATCACCGACTTTGTTTTCGATATTGATTGACTTGTAGTCTCCTGTAGATGAATGATTTAAGGAAGTAATGATTTCCTGATACTGCTGGATATAGTTACGAAAACTTCTATTTAATAATTGATGAATAGCAAGAATAAACAAACTCATTAATAAGAAAATCATGATTGCCAGACCTAATAAGGTTTGTGACGAATAATTTGGATTTTCATATACTTGTAATGTGTGGTTACCGATAGCTATCTGTTGCGTTTTTTTCCATTTAGAAGGCGAGATGTCTTCAGATAAATTGACGGAATCAATACCATTAGACAAAGAATAATTGTAATGTGTTAGAAAGAGACTCTTTTTTAGCGCGTTGATCGAAACGTCTAGAATCAATGTAGCATCGGGCATGTCCTCACTAATGAAACTTAATGAACGAATAAAAGAAATTTTTTCGTTTTTTGTAGGTGCGTAGGCACTTAAGTATTTTTCGTAATCTAATGAGATAGATATATTTTTAACTTCATCATCTTGCACAAGTTTTTTTAAGTTATCTACTAAATAGGTAGGGGAGCGATCCTTTGACAAAATATCTTCCATGTATTCAGCAGGTGATGAGAGGTAGTAGTCATTAAGGTTTTCTTGGAAATCATAATTTTGATAGATCTCTGTCACGATACCGGAGAGAATACGATTATATGTTTCCATATAGTGGGTGATTTGCTGAATGTTTTGCAGGTTTTGATTTTTTTCTTTTTCAATCACATTGATATAGGAAAAGAACAATGTGAAACAGGCAAGTAAAGTAATAAAAAAAATCAATATGTATGTAAAACGCATAATAACTTTTGATAAATCGTTTTTCATTCAAAGTCCTCATTTTGATAATCTCTAATTTTATGAATCAATATAGCACATATTACAAGTGATGTAAACGCTTTTCAAACAGGGCTACTTATGATTGTGAATACAGTTTCCGTTTAAAAACTATTCTATTGTAGAGGTTTAATAAACTAAAAATAATGTATAAAAAATTAATGTAAGCGATTAACCAAGTGGGTATAATCAAGGAAACGCTGAGAGAGGAGAGACAAAATGAAGCTAAAGAAAGGGTTATTAGGAAATCTAAAAAAAAACCGAGCATTGTTTATTATGCTTTTACCAGGTGCGTTATGGTTATTTATATTTTGCTATATACCAATGTTTGGAGTTGTAATCGCTTTTAAAGATTTCAGAATTTCATCAAGGGGATTCTTTACAAGTTTGTTCAACAGTCCTTGGGTTGGCTGGGAAAATTTCAAATATCTCTTTGCTTCGCAAGATGCTTGGATCATTACTCGCAATACGGTTGTTTATAACGTTGTAGGTATTTTGCTAAGTACTTTTTGTACAGTGTCATTAGCAATCATTCTGAGCCAAATGGCGAACAAACGGTTATTGAAAAAGATGCAGACATTTATGATTTTTCCTAATTTTTTATCATGGGTAGTCATCAGTTACTTTGTTTACGCATTTTTGAGTACGGATAAAGGATTAATTAATATTTTACTAAGCAATTTTGGTGTGGAACCCATAAATTGGTATAGTGAACCGAAGTACTGGCCTTTTATTATTGTTTTTACGAGTTTATGGAAAGGCGTAGGCTATGGATCCATCATTTATTACGCGTCAATTATGGGGATCGATACTAGTTATTATGAAGCTGCTTTAGTTGATGGTGCCAGTAAATGGCAACAGATAAGGAATGTAGTCTTGCCACATTTAAGATCGATTATTGTCATTATGTTGATTTTGTCTGTTGGTAGTATTTTTCGAGCTGATTTTGGATTGTTTTATCAATTGCCAAGAAATTCGGGGGCTCTTTATGATGTGACGAATGTATTAGATACTTATGTCTACCGTGGATTAATGAATAGCGGAGATATCGGAATGTCTACGGCAGCGGGATTATATCAGTCAGCAGTTGGCTTTGTCTTGATTTTGATTACTAATAAGATAGTCAACAAGTTAGATCCTAGTTCAGCACTATTTTAGGAGGAATCAAAATGATATCAAAATTAAAACGGCAGATGTACTTTTCGCTGCCAGTCGAACGGTTTTTCACAATATTACTAATCTTATTTACTCTTAGCTGTATTTTTCCCTTTATTTTCGTAATCGTCATTTCATTAACAGATGAAAAAGCATTACAACTCAACGGTTACGAATTATTGCCGGCTCAATGGAGCACTGATGCATATCAATACTTAATACAAGATGGCGGACAGTTACTTCGGTCATTAGGCGTTACAATTATGATTACAGTGATTGGAACGTTGATTACTGTTTTTATGACGGGAACCTATGCTTATGTTTTATCAAGAGCCTCTTTCCCTTACCGGAAGTTCTTTACTTTTTATCTTTTTTTTACCATGTTATTTGCGGGAGGGATGGTTCCTTCTTACTTAGTGATGACGAAGATGCTTGGCTTAAAAAATACAATTTGGGCTTTGATTCTACCTCTTGCTTTTAGCCCATACAATGTCATTATTTTAAGGACATTCTTTAAGAAGTCGATTCCAGAATCGATTATCGAATCCGCTAAAATGGATGGCTGTAGTGAGTTTCGAGTTTTTTTCCAAATCGTTTTGCCTTTAGCGATCCCAGGGGTTGCAACAATAGGTTTATTTTCAAGCTTAGGTTATTGGAATGACTGGTTCAACGCATTGCTGTATATTGACACCAACAAATTGATTCCATTGCAATATTTGTTAATGAAGATTCAAAATTCAATGGAATTCTTAGCAAATAATAATGACATTACATTAGCGCAGCAACAAGCAATTCAAAATAGCCTTCCTCAAGAATCAACACGAATGGCAATGGTCGTAGTAGCTACTTTACCGATTGCAATTGTTTATCCGTTCTTCCAAAAATACTTTGTTCAAGGATTGACGATCGGTGGAGTGAAAGAATAAAAAAGAATAGGAGATGTTAAAAGATGAAAAAGAACATGCAGAAATATTTGATTGGTGGTGCTTCTGTACTAACCCTTGGCCTATTAGGTGCTTGTGGTAGCAGTAATGGCGAAGCAAATAATGAAACAGGAACCACAAAAGTTACTTGGTATCAGGTTGGAGAAGAACCCAAAGATTTTGATGAGGTCATGACAAAAGTCAACGAAAAATTAAAGGAAGAAATCAATGTAGAGTTGGATATGCGGCTGATTCCGGACGGGGATTATCAGCAAAAGCTTGGTGTGATGATCAATTCAGGAGAAGAATATGATATTTGTTTCGTCAATGGCACAGATTATGTGAATTATGGGAACAAAGGTGCTTTCATTAGTCTCAACGATCATTTGGATAAAGAGTTGAAAGATTATGCAGCTGAATTGAATGAAGGATTTATTGAAGGTGGGGCAATTAATGGCGAAACTTATGGATTGCCAGTCAATAACGATATTGCCACAACGGAATATTGGACCTTTAATAAAGATTTGGTAGATCAATACCAATTGGATGTAGAGAATGTTGAAGGTGTAGAAACATTGGCTCCAGTATTAGAAAAGTTTGCAGAAAAAAATACTGATACGAATATTACGCCAATCGGTATGACCCGTACCAGTGTCTGTATTCCTTATGACAATATTATCGGTGGTGGTGTACCGCTAGCGGTTGCATTTGAAGGCGATACACAAACAGTTGTTAATACTTATGAGACTCCAGAAATGATGACTTATTTGAAGGCTATGCATGAGTTTTATAAAAAAGGATATATTTTGAAAGATGCAGCCACTGTTACGACAGATCCATTTCGAATTGATAGTAAAAACTGGTTTTTAGGTCGTAACTCAAGTGGTTATCAACCATTAGCACAAAAAAATTTAGAAGCTCTAGCGGGACATGGATTAATTTTAAAACCAGCTGGAAAAGCTTTTAAAACGACTGGATTTGCAAGAGTGGCAATGCATGCGGTATCTGCTTCAAGTAAACATCCGGAAGCAGCCTTGAAATTGTTGAATTATGTGAATACCAATCAAGAAGTAGCGGATTTAATGGTTTATGGAATTGAAGGAAAACACTATGATCGCAATGAAGATGGTTCGATTACTTTAACAAACTCTGATGATTATTATCAAGGCGCTTGGGCATTGGTAAATACTTATCTAGTTTCAAAAACTTCACCGATTACAGAAGAAAGTAAAAAACTAGGAGAAGAAAGTAAAAAGTTTCAAAATGAAGCACCGATGTCTCCTATTTTAGGTTTCTCTTTTGACGCTTCTGATTTTCGAACAGAAATTGCAAGTGTACAAAATATCGTGTCACAATATGAAGTACTTTTAAGCTCGGGAACAGTTGACCCTGAACAATATGTACCAGAGTTGTTAGAAAAACTAGAAAAAGCTGGATTGGATAAAATTCAGGCATCTGCTCAAGAACAATACGATGAATGGCGAAAATCTAACAAATAATTTTTTACTAAATGAAAAGAATAGACTAAGCAGTTAGTGGGGGGATTCAAATGAACGAAAACAAATGGACCAAAGGATTTAATTGGGTTTTTCAATTGTTGTTACTAAACTTTACTTATTTTATACTAATTTGTTTAGGATTTGGAATTTTAGGTTTTTTCCCTGCTACGATAGCTTTGATTGCTGGCGTTGTGAATCGAAAAAAATATGGCTTGCAAGAGTCTGTGAAGTTCATGAGTAAAATCTATAAGAAAAATTTTGTTAGATATAATCTATATTGCTGGTCAGCAACTTTGTTGTTGGCCGGCAATATTACTACGATCTGGCTTTGTTGGCAGCAAAGCGCACCATTGTTTTATTTATTAAGTACATTATTATCGGTAATTACACTGTTCCTAGTCTTTGCAATGTTGAATTGGGTCGTGATCAAAAGTCTTGGGTTGTGGATGATGGGAGACCGACTGATTGACTATTTGCTTTTCACAGCAACGATGTTGCCAACGGTAGTCATGCAAGGCTTGGTGCTTGGAATTTATTTCCAAATATTGATGATTTTGCCTGTGATTTTTCTGTTTGGCGGAACAGCTGTAACGGTAATATTGATTAGTAAATTAACTGAAAGAGCGTTAGCAAAGTTGCCTTGTCAGATACAATCGCACTAATTTTTTCACAAAAAGGAGTATTTCTTTCTATGAAGTTAACTGATAAACAAGTAGCTAATATAGCCTTTATCCAGCAACTTGAGATTCCATTGACACAAAAAGATGAAGAACAAATAGACTTGATTTTTACTGACACAAAGGCTAATGTGCGACAAATCAAGATTACTAAAAATGAGCAGCAACGAATCTGCTTGTCTTATTCACATGAAGACTTGCTGTATCGAGGATTGTTTATCTGCCTTCCACGTTTTTTAGCTCAAGGAGGAGAGATGCCATACATTGAAGAAACCTCGATCATTGAGACCAGTTATTCATTAGATGCTTCTCGTAATGGCGTGATGAATAAAGAGACTCTAAAAAAATTCATTTCTTACTTAGCGTTGATGGGGTACAACACATTGTATATTTACACAGAAGATACCTATGAAGTAGAAGACCTTCCATATTTTGGTTACCTTCGCGGAGCGTATACAAAAGAAGAAGTGAATGAAATTGTTGAATTTGCTTCTGGTTTTGGCATAGAAGTAGTTCCATCGATCCAGACCCTTGCTCACTTGACCCAATTTTTGAAGTGGTATGCTCAACAAGAACTGATGGATGATCAAAATACTCTACTGATCGGTGAAGAAAAGGTTTATGCGGCAATCGAAAAGATGATTATTGCCTGCAAAGAAATGTATCAGACAGAGCGTATTCATTTGGGAATGGATGAAGCCTATCAAGCAGGTCTGGGACGATATTTAAGCCTGTATGGGTATTGTGATCGGACAACTTTAATGATTCAACATATGGACCGTGTGTTATCAATTGTTGATAAATATAAGATGAAACCAATGATTTGGAGTGATTTCATTTATAAGCTATTAGATGAAACCGGTAAAGATAGGTATTACAATCCTGATTTTAAACTCAAAGCATTAGCAGCTAAAGGATTACCAGCAGGATTAACCTATGTTCATTGGGACTATGGTTCAGATGAAGTTTCCTCCTATGAGAAAGTAATTGATAACCATTTGAAATTTTGTGACATTGATCATTACGTTTTAGCTAGTGGTGCCCATATCTGGGGGAGACTAGCCCCGAATCATGGGAAAACAGAAGCAATTGTTTCTGCAGCTGTAAAAGCTTCTAAAAATAAAGGTGTACGTTCTGTGATGTTAACTACTTGGGGAGATGAAGGGCAGGAAACAGAGCATTGGCATTCCTTAATTGGGGCATTAAAATTAGCAGATTATGTCTATTCTGAAGAAGAGTGGAATGATTTTGAGGAAATCTACGATCGTTTATTAGGAACAGGTAGTTATCAATTAATGTCCGAATTACGATATTTCGATGAAGTGGATACCATTACAAATAACAACTTACAAATGGCTTCCGTGAGTAAACTGCTACTTTGGCAAGATCCGTTAGTTGGTATATATGACTTTCATGTAGCCGCTCATAACAAAATTGCCACTAGAACAATTGGTACTTATTATCATGAGTTAGCTCAGAAATTAGATATGAATAAAAATTGGAATCCAAAACAACCAATTTTAACAACTATTCGTCAACGATATATACTTTTAGCTGAAATTTTAGCACAAAAGGCAGAACTAGGCATCTATTTACAACACTGCTGTCTGGTAGAAGACCTTGCAGGATTAATGGAATTAGCGAATCGGTGTGAAGCACTAGCCAATCGAGTAAATGAATTGGCATCTATTCATGAAATAATTTGGTATCAAACATACAAAACCTATGGTTGGGAAGTATTAGAACAACGATATGCTGCATTAGCTCATCGTCTGAAAACCGTTGCGCGTCGTATTAAAAATCATCTTCAGGGGCAAGATGCCCTAGAGGAGCTTTTGGAAGAACGATTACCGTTTTGTCAATATCAAGTGCCGCTTGAAATTTCTGGCTTTAATTATCGGCAAAGCTCGGTGTCAGGCTACAATTAACGAAGGAATCTTCCCGTTGAACGGACCACTTGCTCATCTAATGGGAAAGTGGTTCGTTTTCTATTCATAAGTAGCTTACCACTAACTCTTTTATTAAGAAGAGAAAAAAAGTAGGAAGTGAGAAAATATGTTATCGGACTATTATCAAAATCTGTCAGTTATAAGTGTCAATACAGAACCATTACGTAATTATTATATTCCTTATGCAAGTAAAGAAGAAGCAAAACAAGAGTTAGAAAGGGAAAAAACGAGCCAGTTTATCGATCTCAATGGTACATGGGATTTTCAGTATTATCCTTCTGTCCAACAGTTACCGGAAAATTTTTTTCAAGAGGCCTTTACTGAAAGCTATGATAGAATTTCTGTTCCTGGAGTTTGGCAAACAGAGGGATTTGACTTACCTCAGTATATCAATGTATCTTATCCAATTCCTTTTGATCCGCCTTATGTACCTAATGATACCCCTTGTGGTGTATATCGGCGTCAGTTTCAAATTGAGCAAACAGATGCACGCTTTTACTTAAATCTAGAAGGAGCAGATAGTAATTGTTTTGTTTGGATAAATAGAAACTTTGTAGGCTATGACCAAGTGAGTCATAGTACATCTGAATTTGATGTGACCAAGTATTTACAGGTTGGGGTTAATGAAATTCAAATTCTAGTGATGAAGTGGTGTGATGGTACCTACTTTGAAGATCAGGATAAGTGGCGAATGAGCGGTCTATTTCGTCCAGTGTATCTTCTTCAACGACCAACTATGCATCTGACAAGTTATCAACTACGGACGTTGACTGATCCTAAAAAAGGAAACGCAACATTAATGGTTTCTTTTCAACGATTTACTCCTATTGAAGTATCGTTACCTATTTCTTACGAATTATTCCATCCTGATGGACGTCTCATAGCGAAAGGGGAGTGTTACTCGGAACAACAAATAAATTTGGATGTTGAAGATTGCCTTTTTTGGACAGCAGAAACGCCTAAATTATATACATTACTTTTAACATGTAATGGTGAATATTTTAAAGAAAAAGTTGGCTTTCGAGCACTGACGATCAAGAATCGTAAGTTATTGCTGAACGGAACACCTATTAAATTATATGGAGTCAACTATCATGACGTGGATCAGCAAGGCACGCCAGTGATGACCCGAGAGCAGTTACGTGCAGATTTGTTATTAATGAAAAAATTAAATGTGAATACTGTACGAACGGCACATTACCCTAAATCACCAGATTTTTATGAATTGGCGGATGAGATTGGTCTGTATGTAATCAATGAAGCAGATTTGGAGTGTCATGGTGTGGTTAATCTATATGATACTGAAGCGAATTATCAACTAATTGCTAATGATCCGACATTCGAAAAGCCGATTATGGACCGAGTGATCCGTTCTATTCTTCCTTATCAAAATCGAAGCTCTATCATTATGTGGTCTATGGGGAATGAATCTGGTTATGGAGTAAATTTTGAAAAAGCTCAAGCTTTAGCACGGAAATTGGATGATTCACGGTTGATTCATAATGAACGCTCGATTGAACCAGTTATTGACCAAGTGAATGATTTTAGTAACTTGGATGTTATTAGTCAAATGTATCCCCCACTGGAAGATGTTCATCGTCATTGTCAAAGAAGTGATACTGAAAAACCTTTTTTTATGTGTGAATATAGCCACGCTATGGGCAACGGTCCTGGAGATCTTAAAACGTACTTCGATTTGATTCAACAGTATGATTCCTTTCTTGGCGGTTGTGTCTGGGAGTGGACTGATCATGCAATCAATAGAGGAACTTTAGAAACGCCATCTTATTTATACGGTGGTGATTTTGGTGAAAAATATCACGACGGCAATTTTTGCGTAGATGGTTTATTGACCCCAGATCGGCAATTAACAGTAGGTGCATTGGAGTACCGTAATATTCATTCGCCTATTCAACTGATTGCTGTAGATGAGGAGCTGCAAGAAGTAACCTTGAGCAATATAACTGCTTTTACAGCCGGTTCAGCATTTAACCTTTCTCTTGAATGGTATATAGATGGAAAAAAAACAGTTTATGAAGTAATGAATCCTTTCATACTTGAGCCTGGCAAAAGTTGTTCATTGCCCATCACAGTACCTACAACGATTCATGGTGCTCATACGGTTGCTGTTTCGCTATCTGTTTATAAAAATGATGAGCTTTATGGACAGCAACAGCTCTTTCTTAAAAAAGAAAAAATGAGATTGCCAAGAACTGCTCATCATAATGATGCACCACAAATTTCAGTAAAAGGCACAGAGCTGATAATCAAAGGAGAATCCTTTATTTATATATATCAATTAGCAAAAGCTGCGTTCACTTCTGTAAAGATCAATCAAAAGGAACTTTTGGAACGTCCTACTCAATTTTCAATTTGGCGTGCACCAACGGATAATGATCGTAACTTAGTAAACAAATGGAAAGCAGCTGGATATGCTGAAATGTCTTTAGAAATCAGAAAAAAAGACTGGAAATTCGTAGATGATCATCTCCTGATCGAAACGTCTTATCGAGGAGTTATTCCAGGATTACAGCCAATTTTTACAATGCACATACAGTTGAAAATAAATGGTGCAGGCGTAATCAACCAAAAAGTATCAGTGGAGAAAAATCCGATTTTTCCAGATTTCCCTCGCTTTGGGATGGACTGGCCGTTGAATGATACTTTTTCGAAGGTTTCTTATTGTGGCTATGGGCCGTATGAAAGTTATCCTGATAAGCACTATGCTGCGATGTTTGGTATTTATGAGATGGAGATTGAGGAATTTGATCAGCCATATATCAAACCACAAGAATATGGTAACCGCTGGCAATGTGATTGGGTATCAATCAAAAATCATCAAGGATCTACCATGACGGTTTATGGAAACTCTAATTTTTCTGCTCTGCCTTATAGTCAAGCTCAATTAACCGAAAAGTCACACCATTATGAATTAATAAAAGAAAATAGAACTTGGTTCAATTTAAGTTATAAACAAAATGGTATCGGCTCACACAGTTGCGGTCCTTATTTAGAAGATCGTTTCCGTTTTATGGAAGATACTTTTGACTGGAATATAGTGATTACTTTCAAAGGAGAAAATAGATGAAAGAAACAAAGATCAATCAAGTCAAAAAAAAATTATCTCGTTATCAAGAAGTTGTTTATCGAAACCATTGCTTAAAATGGTCAAAAAATAAGCTGAATGTTCGTTTTAATGGATTATTTTATCGTTTCGAACAGTTAGAAGAAGTCTGGAAACCGGTAACGAATTTCCAATCATGTCCTGTACAGCTCATAAATGATCCAAAAGAAACATACGATTTATGTATAACACACCTTTATAACCAGCATTTGAAAAATGACGGATTTTATTTAAAGGTTACTAATGACAATCAACTTACGATTGAATCAGCAAACCTTCGAGGGTTTCAATATGCTATGGAAGCCTTATTAGAGAGTTTTTTTTCGGTAGGAGATCAATTATTATTACCGGAATTGATTCTGAAACATGAACCATCAGTGAAAATTCGAGGAATCATTGAAGGGTTTTATGGTATCCCCTGGACACATGAAATGCGCCTCTCTCTTTTTTCATATATGAAAGATAACCAATTGAATACTTTTATGTATGCCCCTAAAGATGATGAATTATTACGTAAAAAATGGCGTGAACTCTACGATGCGCAAGAATTAGACAAATTTAAGGAGCTTTTATCTGCTGCTGAGGCTAGCAATATCGATTTTTGGTACTTAATTAGTCCTGGAAATGATATTGATATTACGTGTGAAGAAGACATTCAAGTTCTTCTGAAAAAGTTAGAACAACTGATTGAGCTTGGCGTATTTCAATTTGGTCTATTAATGGATGATATTGACTATCAATTAAAAGGTGCTGCTAAACGCCGTTTTCGAGAGCCAGCATTCGCTCATGCCTATTTAGTGAATCGAGTAGAGGAATATCTTAGCACTCGGTTGTCCAATCATGAATTAGTCATTTGTCCTACAGAATATGATAATCGTCATGGTTCTCGCTATTTAGCAACGTTAAGTCAAGAAATACCAGAACAATTACCGTTCTTTTGGACTGGCCCAAGCACGTTAGCGGCGTCAATTTCTACAGAAGAGCTGCAGGAAATGGCTTCTGTCTATCAACGGCCGATGCTGATTTGGGATAATATTCCGGTAAATGATTATTTAGAGGATAAAGAACTATTGTTCATGAGTCCATATGAGAATCGAACACCGAATCTTTCTAAGGAGAGATACCAGGTTACAGGAGTAGTTTCGAATCCAATGGCTCAATTAGAAGCTTCAAAGTTTACGATCAATAGTATGGCTAATTACTTATGGAACTGTGAGCGTTTTGATCCTTTGGAAACTTGGACGTCAGTCGTTGAAAAAGTAGTTGGAAGTAAACTACAACCAGCTTATCTTACCTTAACCAATGCTTTTCCAAATCATTACACAAGCAGTCTGCTTTCAGATGAAGAATTACTGCTAGCCAAAGACCCAGAATGGGTCACAAAAGAAATGGCTGTTTTAGTCCAAGCAGTAAAATGGATCCAGCAAGAACAACATACATCTAGATTGAGAACAGAATTGGAGCCTTGGTTACAAGCAATCACAGAAAGTTGGACTTTCTGGCAAGAATGGCAATTAAAAAAAGATCCAAAAGAAGCAGAAGAATGGTTGGCTAAGAAAAAAACACACCGCATAGGACGTGATTTAGTAACTGCCCATTTAGAGCAAATTATCAAAAGTTAGATATCTTAAAAAATAAAAAGCAAGAAAAAGGAGAACAAAATGGTCAAGAGATTAATTAGTGCAAACTACAGTGATGTCAAGAAAATGACGTCAAAAGAGTTGAAGCAATCCATCAAAGCGAGTGAAGGACGGGTGATTGTTTGTGAAACGGTTGCTAATACTCTTCCACAATCTGGAGAAATTACGAATGCAGAAGTTGCGTCAGCATTTGGTGCAGATTTGATTCTTTTAAATGGTTTCGATTGTTATCGTCCTGCAGTTTTTGGACTACCAAATGTGACGATTGAGAAGGTTTTTGATCTACAGCAAACGATTGAAAACCCGATTCCTAAATTAAAAGAACTAGTCGGTCGTCCTGTGGGAATTAATTTAGAACCCATTGCCCCTAAAACAAATATGATGAGTGAGAAAGTAGAAATCAGCCAAGGAAGAGCAAGCTCTGTTGAAACGATACAAAAAGCAGAAGAACTAGGAGTCGATTTTATTTGCTTTACCGGTAATCCAGGCACTGGAGTAACCAATTTAGAAATTACTAAATCCGTAAAAATGGCAAAAAAGTATTTTTCGGGATTGATTATTGCTGGGAAAATGCATAGCGCCGGCTCAGAAGAGCCAGTTGTGAATAAAGAGGCGATTATTTCTTATGCGGAAGCAGGCGCAGATATTTTACTAGTTCCTTCAGTAGGGTCTATCCCAGGCTTTTTAGAGCAAGACCTAATTGAAGCGGTTCGGTTGGCAAAAAAATATGATTTGTTAACGATGTCTGCAATCGGTACTAGTCAGGAAAGTGCCCGACCAGAAACATTGCGGCAATTAGCCATTATGAATAAAAGTTGTGGTGTTGATTTACAACATATTGGAGATGCTGGATACGGGGGATTGGCACCAGCAGAAAATATTTTCGAAACCTCGGTTGCAATTAGAGGAATGCGACATACCATCAACTGCGTTAGCCGCTCGATCAATCGCTAACAAAATTAAATAAAAAATGGTTAAATTGATTATTTAAGTGGGAACATACTTGAGATATCAGCTAACTTCTGTCATTTTAAAAAAAGGGACTGTGACAGAAGTGAAAATAGACAAAAAATATCCGAACAAGAGACTAGGATAGCAGAAAAACTATCGTTTTGCAACGAGGACCAACTGGACCGTAGGAGCAATTCTCTTATTGTTCGGATATTTCGCTTGTTCAAGGACTTATGTCTGTAGTGCCCTTTTTTGGTAGGAAAAATGGTAGGGAACCATATCATTTTTAATGAAAATCAAGCATTTCAAAAGTTGAAAAACGTTGATTTATCGGCATTTCCCATCCATATTATATTTACGTCTTATTCCCACTCCACTGTTGCAGGTGGTTTGCTGGTAATATCATACACGATACGGTTAACGTGTGCGACTTCATTTACGATACGGACACTGATTTTTTGCAAGACTTCCCAAGGGATACGGGCAAAGTCAGCGGTCATGCCGTCAATAGAAGTGACAGCACGGATACCTACAGTGTAGTCATACGTACGGCCATCTCCCATAACCCCAACAGAGCGAATGCCTGGTAGGACGGTGAAGTATTGCCAGATGTCGCGATCTAAACCGGCATTGGCGATTTCTTCGCGCAAGATAGCGTCTGATTCACGGACGATTTCTAATTTTTCTTCTGTCAATTCACCAAGGACACGAATACCTAAGCCTGGTCCAGGGAATGGTTGGCGCCAAACGATGCTGTCAGGCATGCCTAATTGGGTACCTAATTCACGTACTTCGTCTTTGAACAATGTGTTCAATGGCTCGATCAGCTTGAATTGCATGTCTTCAGGTAATCCACCTACATTGTGATGTGATTTGATGGTTTGGGCAGTTTCAGTTCCTGATTCGATCACATCGGTATAAAGGGTTCCTTGTGCAAGGAAAGAAACGCCTTCTTCACCGGCAAGTTTGGTTGCTTCATCATCGAAGACATATACAAATTCATTTCCAATGATTTTACGTTTTTCTTCTGGATCAGACACGCCAGCAAGTTTTGATAAGAAACGTTCTTTGGCATCGACTTTTATAATGTTCAAGCCGAATTTTCCGCCAAGACTTTCCATAACTTGTTCTGCTTCACCTTTACGCAACAATACGTGATCAACGAAGATACATGTTAATTGATCGCCGATCGCTTTTTGTAAAAGAACACCAACAACAGAGGAATCTACTCCGCCTGAAAGGCCTAATAAAACTTTTTTGTCACCGACTTGTTCACGAATTTTTGCGATCTCCATGTCGATGAAGTTATCCATTGTCCAGTCACCAGTACATTGGCAGACATCTAGTGTAAAATGGCGCAACAAGTCATTTCCATATTCGGAATGGCGAACTTCTGCATGGAATTGGATTCCGTACATTTTGCGTTCTGCATTTTGGATCGATGCGATGGGGCAATCTTTGCTGGTAGCAACGACATCGAAATCAGTCGGTGCTTGGGTAACTAGGTCACCATGACTCATCCAAACGGTTTGTTTTTCAGGAGTGTTTTGGAAAAGGGCCGCTTCTGCAGAAGTGATTTCCAATTCTGCTTTTCCGTATTCACGGTTTTTGGCTGGTTCAACTTTTCCGCCTAATTTATAAGTAATCAACTGCATACCGTAACAGATTCCTAAAACTGGGATCCCCAAATCAAAAATCTTTTCATCAATACCAAAGGCCTTCTCATCATAAACACTGTTTGGTCCGCCAGAAAGGATGATTCCTTTAGGGTTCATTGCCTTTACTTCTTCTGCGGTAATGCGGTGGCTCATCAACTCTGAGAAAACACCGAACTCATGAATACGGCGAGTGATCAGTTGGTTATACTGACTACCGTAATCAAGTACGATAATTTTTGGCTCTTCGTCAAATCGTGTTGGTGAAGACAAATTTGAATAAAACTTAGTCCGATATGCGGCGCGTTCTGTGCGCCG
>NZ_QPQX01000025.1:0-17605 GCF_005234805.1 Enterococcus sp. ARL09-542 | reverse complement strand
ATCCTGCTGAAATTGCTTTCCTTTAAAATGATTCATCGTCATTCCTCCTGCTATCTTTTTCTATTATTCTACCTTATTTGATAGTAGATTTAAAACTTTGCAACAGAACCGAGCGATTCATGTTAGTGATCCGAGAAGCAATCTTTAGCAGGATTGCCTGCAACGACATTCTTATCGTGATAATGATACTCCCATACAGTCAATAGTCCGAGCGTGATAAAACCGTCGCAGGCAATGAGTATGGCTACATGAGAACCATGCAGGGGTGGAACTCCCGTGAGCTTTGCTAAAGCTGTTCGATTGCTGGTAAAACAACTTTTATGAAATCCAAATAAGTGATTTGGAAAGGAGGATTTTATGAAGCAGACTGACATTCCTATTTGGGAACGTTATACCCTAACCATTGAAGAAGCGTCAAAATATTTTCGTATTGGCGAAAACAAGCTACGACGCTTGGCAGAGGAAAATAAAAATGCAAATTGGCTGATTATGAATGGCAATCGTATTCAGATTAAACGAAAACAATTTGAAAAAATTATAGATACATTGGACGCAATCTAGCGTCGCCAAAGGGTCTTGTATATGATAAAATAGTATTAAGTCGTATCAAGGCTCTTTCCATAAAGGAAAGGAGCAAATGCCATGTCAGAAAAAAGACGTGACAATAAAGGTCGAATCTTAAAGACTGGAGAGAGCCAACGAAAAGACGGAAGATACTTATACAAATATATAGATTCATTTGGAGAACCGCAATTTGTTTACTCGTGGAAACTTGTGGCTACAGACCGAGTACCAGCAGGAAAGCGTGATTGTATCTCACTTAGAGAGAAAATCGCAGAGTTACAGAAAGACATTCATGATGGTATTGATGTTGTAGGAAAGAAAATGACACTCTGCCAGCTTTACGCAAAACAGAACGCTCAAAGACCAAAGGTTAGAAAAAACACTGAAACTGGACGCAAATATCTTATGGATATTTTGAAGAAAGACAAGTTAGGTGTAAGAAGTATTGACAGTATTAAGCCATCAGACGCTAAAGAATGGGCTATTAGAATGAGTGAAAATGGTTATGCTTATCAAACCATCAATAACTACAAACGTTCTTTAAAGGCTTCATTCTATATTGCTATACAAGATGATTGTGTTCGGAAGAATCCATTTGACTTTCAACTGAAAGCAGTTCTTGATGATGATACTGTCCCTAAGACCGTACTAACAGAAGAACAGGAAGAAAAACTGTTAGCCTTTGCAAAAGCTGATAAAACCTACAGCAAAAATTATGATGAAATTCTGATACTCTTAAAAACAGGTCTTCGTATTTCAGAGTTTGGTGGTTTGACACTTCCAGATTTAGATTTTGAGAATCGTCTTGTCAATATAGACCATCAGCTATTGAGAGATACTGAAATTGGGTACTACATTGAAACACCAAAGACCAAAAGTGGCGAACGTCAAGTTCCTATGGTTGAAGAAGCCTATCAAGCATTTAAGCGAGTGTTAGCGAATCGAAAGAATGATAAGCGTGTTGAGATTGATGGATATAGTGATTTCCTCTTTCTTAATAGAAAGAACTATCCAAAAGTGGCAAGTGATTACAACGGCATGATGAAAGGTCTTGTTAAGAAATACAATAAGTATAACGAGGATAAATTGCCACACATCACTCCACATAGTTTGCGACATACATTCTGTACCAACTATGCAAATGCAGGAATGAATCCAAAGGCATTACAGTACATTATGGGACATGCTAATATAGCCATGACGCTGAACTATTACGCACATGCAACATTCGATTCTGCAATGGCAGAAATGAAACGCTTGAATAAAGAGAAGCAACAGGAGCGTCTTGTTGCTTAGTAGTACAAATGAATTTACTACTTATTTACCACTTCTGACAGCTAAGACATGAGGAAATATGCAAAGAAACGTGAAGTATCTTCCTACAGTAAAAATACTCGAAAGCACATAGAATAAGGCTTTACGAGCATTTAAGAAAATATAAAAAGATAATTAGAAATTTATACTTTGTTTATATTTAAAAAGAACTTAAATTTTTTTGCTGATGGGAGAAAGGAGTGGAGAAATGCAAGCATGCGGTATTGTTGTAGAGTATAATCCTTTTCATAATGGCCATGAATTTCATGTCCAGCAAGCTAGAAAAGCATCTGGAGCGGATGTTGTTGTGGCGGTGATGAGTGGCAACTTTTTGCAGCGAGGAGAACCGGCAATCGTTGACAAATGGCAGCGTGCTCGAGCTGCAATCGAAAATGGCGTGGATCTAATTGTAGAATTACCGCCGGCTTGGTCAGTTCAATCAGCTGATTTCTTTGCAAAAGGAGCAATTAGAATTCTGCAATCATTGGATTGCTCCTTTTTATGTTTTGGAACGGACGCTCCCGAACCATTTGATTATGAAGCATTTGCGCATTTTGAGCGAAACAATCAAGAAGTCATCGACCAGTTTTTCCAAGAGAATGCTTCTGAGAACCAAACCTATACACAAAAAATGCATGCGGCTTTTGCAGCAGTCTATCCAGACTTTTTGGCAGAGGCTCATTTGCCTAATCACATATTGGGCATGCGCTATGCTCGTGAAACGTGTCAGTATCCATCACCAATGAAACTGTTGCCGATTTCAAGGAAACAAGCGGCCTATCACTCACAAGAATTGTCTGGTGGGATGATTGCCAGTGCGACGGCTATTCGCAAAGCTGTGAAGGCAGGTCAAGAGATTAAAGGGTACGTTCCTGAAAGTGTAAGAAATGATTTATTAGACCAAACGATTGATTGGGAGTTTTTTTGGCCATTGTTGCAGTACCAACTTATCGCAACCCCTCTTGAACAATTGCGAACCCGGTATCAAGTGACCGAAGGATTAGAATATCGGATCAAAGATTGTTTACACGCCACTTCTTTTGCGGAATTTATGGCACTTCTGAAAACAAAACGGTATACTAGAACTAGACTTCAGCGGTTGATGTGTTATCTATTGTTTCAAGCAACCAGTGAAGAAGTCCAACAAGCGCAAAAGAATACCGGGATTCGTATTTTGGGGTTTACAACAGCAGGTCAAACTTATTTAAAGCAAGTTAAAAAGAAGACAGACCTGCCGCTCATTTCTAAATTTGGCAAAAAGGAAAGCGAGCGTTTTGGGTATTCTTTACGGGTAGATCAAATCTATCAGTTGGCATCACCACAGATTGTAGAACAAAATTTTGGTCGTTCCCCTATTTTTCTAAAGAATTGAACTGAAATTACTTCACAGAACAGGAAATCACAAGTATAATGATTAAGGAATTTTGATTATAAAGAAAGCGAAGTGAAATTATGGGTCGTAAATGGGCAAATATCGTAGCAAAGAAAACTGCTAAGGATGCAAACAATAGCCGAGTTTATGCAAAATTTGGAATCGAAATCTACGCGGCAGCAAAATCAGGTGATCCTGATCCTCATGCGAACCAAAAATTGCGCTTTGTTATTGAACGTGCAAAAACATACAATGTACCAAAACACATCATTGACCGAGCAATTGAGAAAGCAAAAGGTTCAGGGGATGAACAATACTCCGAATTGCGTTATGAAGGGTTCGGACCAAATGGTTCAATGGTTATCGTCGATACATTGACGAATAATGTTAACCGTACAGCAGCAGACGTACGAGCAGCTTTTGGTAAAAATGGCGGAAACATGGGTGTTTCTGGCGCGGTTGCTTACATGTTTGATAATACGGCATTATTTGGTTTTTCTGGTACGGATGCAGATGACATCTTAGAATACTTGATGGAAAAAGACATCGACGTGCGCGATGTTCTTGAAGAAGATGGTCAAATCATCGTCCATGGAGAACCTAGTGATTTTCATGTGATTCAAGAAGCTTTAAAAGAAAAAGGAATTACTGAGTTTTCAATTGCTGAGATGCAGATGATTCCTCAAAATGAAGTCACTTTGACTGGAGAAGATCTTGAAAAATTTGAAAAAATGATCGATGCACTAGAAGACTTAGAGGATGTCCAAAACGTTTATCATAATGTAGCAGACAGCGAAGAAGAATAAAAGTAAGACATCCTTGAAAGTTTATCTGTGCTTTCGGGGGTGTTTTTTTACTTTCATTTTTATCGTTTTCAAAAAACAAAGGGGTATTTCTTTTGGTTTAATCGCTTTTTTTATGTTATTATTTAAGTAATTAGCAGTATGAGCAAGAAGGGAGCGGCAGAGTTGGAAGAAAAAATCGTTTTAGAGCCTTTTGATCGGATTTTAAGCGGATACGATAAATTAGCAGAAGTATCTGTCTCAGTTTCTGATTGTTCTGCACTGTGCCGCAAATACAAAAAATACGGTGTAGAGGGATACCGTTTGGGCGGCTTTCGTGGAGCCACCTATTTGAATCGTTACTTGAATGTGACGGTAGATCGTGCGCCTTTACTGATTTATAAACGGAATTTTTTGATCCCGCTGGTTTTTCGAGTATCGGAAGCGTCCCAACGCTTATTTTTGGACAATTATCGGATGGAAGGCTTTTTCTTGTTGTTAGAGTGGCTGCTGCATCATCGTCCAGAAAAAGCAATCATTGATTTTCAGAAAAGTAATCAAATTGATCCTGAAAGGGAATATGTGATCGACAGTTCTTATATTGCTTTTCGTTTAACAGAAATTCTAGATGGTTCCGGTTTTCCCCTCAGTCACTTTACAGATGTCGAACAATTTATGGAATGGAACCGGATCTATCGATTGATCGACAATGGCAGTATTGGAAAACATAGTAAAATCTTTGATCCTGACAATGAAGAAAATGTTTCAGAACTTCAGATGATTTTGACGATTGTCGCGATGAAATATCCAGAAACGAGACTCTTTATCGGTGAATTGAAGGGGTGATCGAACCCTGTAAAAAAATGACAAAACAAATACCGATCAAACAAGGCTTTTGTCGAGAAGAATATTGTTTGATTGATCATTTATCGCTAGGCAAAAACGAGAGCAAGGGATTGTCCGCTTGCTCTCGTTTTTTTGATGTATCAATCGCTTTCCTTAAAGCAATTGTAATGCGTAGGTTGCGGGATCAGCTTTCTCTAGCAATTGATTGGTGTTATTTTGCAAAACAATCAATTGGTGCATGGCACGGGTCGCCATGGTATAGAAGATCAATTGATCTTGCTCCGTCACAAAAGAAGTCCCATACGTCCATAAGAATACTTGATCAAATTCCAACCCTTTAGCTAAAAAGGCTGGAAAAATCATGATTTTACGTTTCATAAAATCTTCCTCTGAAGTAATTAATTGAACTTGATCCTGCATCTCTTCAGAGAGCTGGGCATAAAGCGCTCGGCAGTCGGTAGCTGTCTTACAGATGATAGCTGTGCGCCAGTGTGACTGTGATTTGGTTAATGCTTGCTGCAAGTAGTCCAGACCAACTGTTTCGTTCTCGGTTTGAATGACTTGAGGGAGAGCCCCTTCGCGTGCTGTCAATTCAACTTGATCGGAACCAGTTAAGAATTGGTTGGCAAAATCCGTGATTTCTTTCGTTGAACGATAGCTGGTTTTTAATTGATACCGAGTCACGCTGTCAGCAGGAAACAACTCTTCCAACGAACCAACGATCGTTTCATTACCGTAGACCTTTTGATTTAAATCACCACATAAAGTAATTCCGGCTTTAGGATATAATTGACGTAAGAGAGCCACTTGAGCAGGCGGAAAATCCTGCATCTCATCAATGAAAATAAACCGTGCTTTTTCATCCACATAGATTGGGTAAAGTTGTTTGATCAACAAAAAGAATAGCACGGCATCTTCTTGGGTCAATTGGCGTTGCCGCAGACCTTCTCGCAGAAGTCGGAGATGTTGTTGCCAATCTTCATCACGGATCGCTTGATCGTCTAACAACGTCTTAGGAACTGCCTGTAAGAAATGTAAATACTGCTTGGTTTGGTTGATAAACTGGTATTGTTTGACACCACGAGTTAGTGAGCGGAATTTTTTCTTAACGATTTGCTGCCGGATTTGCTTACGCAATCGGCGTTCATTTTCTTCGGTGTACTCCTGATAAGGATCTTTGGCAAAATGTTGCTGCAACTGCTCTTCGGTTGCTTCTTTGACCCAATCTTTTTTGGCCTCATCTTTTTCAAGACCACCGATTTTTTTCAGTAATTTTGTTTGTAATAATTGACTCCGTTGATACAAAGGAAGCTCTTGATTTGTTTCTTGATACCAACGACGGATTTGTTCTTTCGTAATGTATGTCTGTCCTTGAATTTTTAAATCACGAAATAACGGACCGATCGCAGAAATCTTCTGTACGTATCGTTGAATCAATTTGACAAGTTTCAGACTGCTTTTGATCTTTTCAATCCGATCGTCTGCTCCTGATAAGAAAGTTTCTTCTAGCTGTGTTTCTTTTGTGATTTGGAAATTGGGCAGAGCTCTTTGGATGAAATGGTGGAACGTACGTGTTGGCACTTCACTTTCCCCAAGAGAAGGCAAGACCATTGAAATATAATCAGAAAATAAATGATTGGGAGAGAAAAGCAAGACTTGTTCTTCATCCAGCCATTTGCGGTTGCGGTAAAGCAAGAACGCCACCCGTTGCAACAGTGCCGATGTTTTACCACTGCCGGCAATTCCTTCAATCAGCATGAACTTGCTAGTAGTATCACGAATGATCTGATTTTGTGCTTTTTGGATCGTTGAGACAATATTTTTCATTTGAGAAGAAGAGGCTTCGTCTAAAATCTCCAGCAAAAACTCATCATTGATGATTTCTGAAGTGTCCACCATAGACAAAATCTGGCCTTCTTGAATTTTGAATTGACGCTTCAGCAACAACTCAACTGTAAAGCGATCGGTTTCTGTTTCATAAAACGTTTCGCCTAATTCTCCTTCGTAATATAAATTTGCGATAGGTGCCCGCCAATCGATGACAATTGTTTCTTCTTGCTGATCCCTTAAAGAGGCGATCCCTAGATAAAGTGTTTCTTTTTCTTGTTCTTCTTGAAAATCAATTCGGGCAAAATAAGGATTGCTAGCCATTGTTTCCAATGTTTTGACCCTTTTCTCTTGAGATTCCGCTGTTCGATATTTTAACAGCAATTCTTGCTCGTGTTGCTGATATTCAACAACAGATTCGTAAAAAGCTTCGCTGTCACCACCACGAATCTTCTTTTCGGAAATCTCTTTTAACTGATCCTCCATTTTTGTAGCCAAGTCCGCTTTTTGCTGCGCTAAGACCATTTGTTCTCTTCGAATCAATGCGATCGTATCATCGACATGTAGTTGTTCTTTTTGACGTTCGTTCACAAGGAATCCTCCTTAAAAAAATTGCGACATAAAATTATAGCATATAATCTTTGCGAATGTCGTCTGAAAAATCGTTCTATGGTAAAATTTAAGTATGCTTTTGAGATCAATTTGATCAAAGAAAGGGAGGATAGCTGTGCGGAATGAAGCTGAAATGCTAGCAGTGATTTTACGAGTTGGTCAAAACATAGGTGTCCAAGCAATCGCAATCTCTGGGTCCCGGCGAGAACCTAATGCAATAAGCGATCGGTTTCAAGATTATGATATCGTTTATATTGTTGACAATATGCAAGAACTAATAGCAGAACCTAGCTGGCTGGAAGAATTCGGACAGATCATGATCATGCAGACTCCAGAAAGTTCTGTGCTTTCGCAACCCTCTTTGGGAGGACGTTTTACATTCTTGATGCATTTTGAAGATGGCAATCGCATAGACTTGATGCTTTGCCCGGTTGAATTGATCCATTTGTTGCAAGCTGAACCCTTTCTTGAGCGTCTCTATGATCCAAAAGAATTTCTGCAGGGAATGACAGTTCCTGATGCCTCTATCTTTTGGATTAAACCACCGACAGAAAAATCGTTTCATGACAGTTGTAACGAATTTTGGTGGGTAGCGACTTATGTCGTCAAAGGGCTTGTCAGAAATCAGCTTTTCTATGCCGCCGACCATTTGTACCAAATTTGCTGGCAAGAGTTGCTTCGGCAATATGACTGGTATCTAGCGCATCAAGCAGACTATCGTCTCAGTACCGGAAAGAACCATAAATATCTTCAAAATTATTTATCAGAAGAAGAGTATGAGCGGTTGACGGCACTTTGTTTTTCATCTGTTGAAACTTGCGGCGAATCCTTATGGAAAATCGTTCAACTATTTGATGAGATTGCTCGTTATGTAAGCAGACAACATCAATTTTTGTACCATGAAGAGGAGGCCAGTAAGGTGATGAAGTATGTTCAAAAATGGCATTCGAGAAAATGGCGTGAAGATCCAGCCAAATGAAATGGAAGAATCTTTAGATTGTCAGAAACGCTTATTCTTGATAAGGGACAGTCATTCGATAATAGAGCAGGTTATTGCAGAGCATAATTAAGAAGCGTATACTAATGAACAGAGGAGTGATGACTATGCCATTTATTCATGTAGAATTAGTAGAAGGCCGATCGCAAGAACAATTGACCAATATGATGAAAGAAATTACTGAAGCAGTCCACAAAAATACTGGGGCACCTAAAGAACATATTCATGTCATTATCAACGAAATGAAAAAAGGACAGTATGCAGTTAATGGTGATTGGAAATAATTTACTTGATTTTTTAAGCAGATAGTGGTTAAATGAAGCCATAATTGATTGATGAAAAAGACACCTGAATTTGAGAGTCTTCGATAAGAGAGGGAAATCACGGCTGAAAATTTCCTGGAAGAAAACCAATGGATGACCACTTTTTCAAACCTTTGTTGAAACAAAGGCGGTCGTACCGTTATCCCGTCAAAGAAATACAGCGTTGTTGTATTTGAAATTAGGTGGAACCACGAAATCTTCGTCCTAGTATCGTTATCTGATACTAGGACTTTTTTTGGTTCGAATCATTCATTGATCAAATAAATCAGTAGGGGGAAAACAAATGACACTAACAATTACATTCCCAGATGGGGCGAAAAAAGAATTTGCAGTTGGCATCACAACAAAAGAAATTGCTGAAGGAATCTCTAAAAGTTTAGCGAAAAAAGCCTTAGCAGGAAAGGTCAATGGTCGGTTGATTGATCTTGATCGAGGGATTGAAGAGGATGCACAAATCGAAATCGTCACACCGGATCATGAGGATGCTTTAGGCTTGGTTCGCCATTCAGCAGCTCACTTAATGGCTCAGGCGATGCGTCGCCTTTATCCAAACATTCATTTTGGCGTGGGACCAGCTATCGATACAGGATTCTATTATGATACAGATAATGGAGAAAGCCCTGTAACTGCCGAAGATTTACCAGCAATTGAAGCAGAAATGATGAAAATCGTTAAAGAAAATCTACCGATCGAACGTCGTGTATTATCGAAAAAAGAAGCTTTAGAACTATTTGCTGAAGATCCATATAAAGTAGAATTGATCAGTGAACTACCAGAAGATGAAACGATTACTGCCTATCAACAAGGAGAGTTTGTTGATCTATGTCGCGGGCCTCACGTGCCATCAACAGGACGGATTCAAGTGTTCAAACTTTTATCTGTGGCAGGAGCTTACTGGCGTGGAAATTCAAATAACCAAATGATGCAACGGGTCTATGGAACAGCGTTCTTTGACAAAAAAGAGTTGAAAGAATTCATTCGTTTACGAGAAGAAGCCAAAGAGCGGGATCACCGCAAGCTAGGGAAAGAGTTAGACTTATTCATGCTCTCTCCAGAAGTTGGTGCTGGTCTACCATTTTGGTTGCCAAAAGGTGCAACCATTCGTCGTACCATTGAGCGCTACATCGTGGATAAAGAAGTAAGCTTGGGTTACCAACACGTTTATACACCAATCATGGCCAATGTTGACCTTTATAAGACTTCAGGACACTGGGATCATTATCATGAAGATATGTTTCCGCCAATGGACATGGGAGATGGGGAAATGCTCGTTCTTCGTCCAATGAATTGCCCTCATCATATGATGGTCTACAAAAACGATATTCACTCTTATCGTGAATTGCCGATTCGAATCGCTGAATTAGGGATGATGCACCGTTACGAAAAATCTGGCGCTCTTTCTGGGTTGCAACGGGTTCGGGAAATGACTCTAAATGATGGACATACATTTGTTCGTCCTGATCAAATCAAAGATGAATTCAAACGGACTTTGGATTTGATGGTTGAAGTCTATAAAGATTTCAATGTAACAGATTACCGCTTCCGTTTAAGCTATCGTGATCCAGAAAACAAAGATAAATACTTTGATGATGATGCGATGTGGGAAAATGCCCAAACCATGCTGAAAGCAGCGATGGATGAATTGAATTTGGATTATTTCGAAGCAGAAGGGGAAGCAGCGTTCTATGGTCCAAAATTAGACGTTCAAGTAAAAACTGCTTTGGGCATGGAAGAAACGCTTTCCACGATCCAATTAGATTTCTTATTACCAGAACGTTTCGACTTAACTTATGTTGGTGAAGATGGTGAAAATACACATCGTCCAGTCGTGATCCATCGCGGGATCGTTTCAACAATGGAACGTTTCGTTGCCTACTTAACAGAAGTTTACAAAGGCGCATTTCCAACTTGGTTGGCACCGATCCAAGCAACGATCATTCCTGTTTCAGTCGATGCACACAGCGATTATGCTTATGAGATCAAAGAACGTCTTCAATCACAAGGTTTACGTGTGGAAGTGGACGATCGCAATGAAAAAATGGGCTACAAAATTCGCGCATCACAAATGCAAAAAATTCCTTATCAGTTAGTTGTCGGAGACCAAGAAGTCAAAGATGCAACTGTCAATATTCGTCGTTACGGCAGCAAAGAAACGAACGTTGAAGAACTAAATATCTTTGTTGATGCAATGGCAGCAGAAGTAAAAAATTATAGTCGCGCATAAATCAATTAAAAGGATTATAATAAAAGGATTGTAATAAAAGGTTTGTAATAGAAGCAAAAAATGAGACTATCCGAATGACAGTGGAAAAAAAGTGTTTGTCCAGCTGGCGTTATTACTGGTGACTAGTTGGAGATTAACAGCATCCCAATGTCCTTCAGAGGTTTCGTTTATTAAAAAGCTTAGATTACATCCTTTTTTTTCATTATTATTGAAATAAATTTCCTTTAAAAGGACTTTCCACTTTTTTGGATTGGTGTATAATTGGAAGAAAAGTAAAAAGATTCAATCTTTTAGAAGGAGTAACCGATGTATCAAAATTATCAATCCAAGAAAAAGTCCATTTTAATGGTGATTTTACTAACTATTATTACTTGCGGCATCTATTCACTTTTCTGGCTATACCAAACCACGCAAGATTTGACAGAATATAGTGAAGATTATCGCCTTACCCCAGGCATGTCTGTGTTGTTGACGATCATTACTTGCGGGTTGTACCAAATTTATTGGTGGTATCGAATCGCGGACATTTTTATCACTGCACAGGAAAAAACGAAATTTCCACGTATCAATGATAATAAAGTGTTGTTTGTTGTCTTAGCGATTTTTGGTTTGGACATTATCAATATGGCCATTTTACAATCGGATATGAATCAAGTGTGGGAGTCTGCAGATTCTGCAAGCCAATCAGTTACTCAAGACACTGATGATTGGACCGATTATTAATGTGTCCGTTTAAACTGCTGACGGGGGTTCCTTGCCCTGGATGTGGAATGACTCGCGCCTATTTGCATCTTTTTGAAGGTGACATACAAGGCGCTTTTTATTTTCATCCACTTTTTTGGCTCATTCCTTTGCTAGTGTTACTTGTCATTTTCTGGAAAAAGCCCATGGTTCAGCGTATCAATCAAAATCGCTACTTTTGGCTTGGACTGATGATTGCTGTTCTGGGCGTTTATGGCTACCGCATGTGGCACTTTTTTCCTGATCAAGCGCCGATGGACTTTGATCCGAAAGCTTTGCTTCCACAAGTCATCACGAAGCTTGTCGCCTTCATTGCTTGAATCAAGAAAGACAGCTGCCTATTTTGAGATAGAGGGAACAAGGAAGTATTCTGAAGGAAGAAATCTTAAGAAATAGGATGTAAAATTTTCAGAAAAAGCCACAAAATGCTAGGATACTTGAATTTGTTAGTAAACTATGTTATATTTACATAGTAATGATACTTAGAGTGAGTGAGCGGTTTTTTCGCTCACTCTTTTTAATGGAATGAAGTTCGTTTCGTTGAGAAATAAAGGAGGCGATGTCGTGTGAGTACAGTGGTGGAAACTGTCACAACAATTGTGACCCCCATTCTGGAAGCGCAAAATTTTGAATTAGTTGAGGTAGAATTTGTTAAGGAAGGAAAAAGCTGGTTTCTAAGGGTGTTTATTGACAAAGAGGGCGGAATCGATATTGAAGAATGTGCCTTTGTCAGTGAACAACTGAGTGATAAATTGGATGCCTGTGATCCAGATCCGATCCCACAAGCCTATTTCTTAGAGGTATCCTCGCCTGGTGCTGAACGCCCCCTCAAAAAAGAAGAGGACTATCACCGTGCAGTTGGAGAATATATCCATCTTTCCTTGTATCAGCCGGTGGAAGGCGAAAAGCAATTTGAAGGCTTTTTGCAGTCCTTTGATGAAGAACAACTAGTCATTAAGATTCGAATCAAAACAAGAGAAAAAGAACTAACGATCGAACGGAAAAATATTGCCAAAGCTCGTTTAGCAATCCAATTTTAAACACGGAGGAATGGAAGAATCATGAGTAAAGAAATGTTAAATGCACTTGATGCATTGGAAGCAGAAAAAGGCATTTCAAAAGAGATCGTCATTGACGCATTGGAAGCCGCGTTAGTGTCAGCGTACAAACGTCATTATGGTCAAGCGCAAAATGTAGAAGTTGAATTTGACCAGAAAAAAGGCAATATTCACGTTTATGCAGTCAAAGAAGTGACCGAAGAAGTAATGGACTCTCAATTGGAAGTGTCTTTGAAAGAAGCCATGACGATCAATCCTGCTTACGAGATTGGCGATAAGATCCGTTTCGAAGTGACCCCGAAAGATTTTGGCCGGATAGCTGCTCAAACAGCAAAACAGGTCATTTTGCAACGGGTGCGCGAGGCAGAACGGACAATCATCTACAATGAATTCAGTGCCTATGAAAAAGATATCCTGCAAGGGATCGTTGAACGTCAGGACAATCGCTATATCTATGTGAACCTTGGAAAAATCGAAGCAGTATTATCAAAACAAGATCAAATGCCAAATGAATTCTATCAACCTCACGATCGGATCAAAGTATTTGTTTCTCGGGTCGAAAATACTTCGAAAGGGCCTCAAGTTTTTGTAAGCCGTAGTCATCCTGATTTATTACGCCGTTTATTTGAACAAGAAGTACCGGAAGTTTATGATGGTACAGTTGAAATCGTCAGCATTGCCAGAGAAGCAGGAGACCGCTCTAAAGTAGCTGTGCGCTCATTTGATGCTAATGTCGATCCTGTCGGAACTTGTGTTGGTCCAAAGGGACAACGGGTTCAAGCAATTGTCAATGAATTAAAAGGTGAGAACATGGATATTGTTGAGTGGAATGATGATCCAGCGGTATTTATTGCAAATGCATTGAATCCAGCAGAAGTGACTGATGTTATTTTTGATGTGGATAATCCGAAAGCTTGTACGGTGGTCGTACCTGATTATCAGCTATCGCTTGCCATTGGTAAACGAGGACAAAATGCCCGTTTGGCTGCGAAATTGACTGGCTTTAAGATCGATATCAAATCGGAGTCAGACATGGAAGAATTTTATGCAAAATTAGAAGAAGGCGCCTATATCGATGAAGGCGAGGCTGTTGAAAGTCAAGAAAGCACTATCGAAGATAATGAGTCTCACGACGAAATGATCATTGCTTCTGATATGACGGCAGACGATTACGAAAACATGGATTTTGACAAAAAATAAGTCAAGGAGAGATCGCGATGAAAAAACGAAAAATTCCTTTACGAAAATCTGTTGTTTCAGGGGAAATGATTCCCAAAAAAGAAATGCTGCGCATCACCCGTTCGAAAGAAGGAACCGTTGCGATCGATCCATCCGGCAAGATGCCGGGTCGAGGAGCGTACATCGCTATCGAACCAGAGGAAGCGCAATTAGCTTGGGATAAGCGGATCTTGGATAGAGTATTAGAGACGAAATTGTCAGATGAATTTTATCAAGAACTCTTAGACTATGTGACGCATCAAAAAGCCCGAAGAGAGTTATTTGCAAATGAATAAACAAAAAGCATTGAATATGTTAGGACTAGCCATGCGTGCTGGGAAATTGATCACTGGCGAAGAGATGACGTTAAAAGAGATTCGTCAACAACGAGCAGCTCTCGTACTTGTCGCTAGTGACGCTGGTAAAAATACACAAAAGAAAATAAAGGACAAAAGTTCTTATTATGAAATTCCGCTCCTAGATACATTTTCTGCCGATGAAATCAGTTCAGCCATTGGCAAACCGCGAATGGTGGTGGGCATTCTAGATGCAGGATTTGCAAAGAAGGTGCAGGAATTAATATTAGGTTAGGAAGGTGATTGCATGGGAAAAAAAAGAATTTATGAACTTGCAAAAGAATGGAACAAATCGAGCAAAGAGGTTGTTGAAAAAGCACAATCTTTAGGCTTTGATGTGAAAAATCACATGGGCGCGATCTCAGATGGAGAGGCGCAAAAATTGCGGCAGTCATTAGGCGGCAATCCAAATGATCGATCATCAGCAAAACCAACCCCCGCAAATCAGAAACCAGCCAACCAGCCGGAAAAACAAGAGCAAAAGAAATTTAAAACGCAGAGAAATAATCCTAACTTCCAGAACCGACACAATAATCAAGGGCAGCGGAACACGACGAATTCTCGTCCTAATGGTCAAGGACAACCCAACCGCCCAACAAGTCAAAACAACGGATCAACAAATCAAGGAAGTAATCGACCAAATAACCAAGGAAGTCAAAATCGAGTGAATAACCAAGAAAATCGTAACAATCAAGGACAACAAAATCGTCCAACGAACCAAAATAGAACACAAGGACAACAAAACCGTCCTAGCGGTCAAGGGCAACAAAATCGCCCAGCACAGGGACAACAAAATCGTCCGAACCAAGGAAATCAAAGTCAAAATCGCCCAGCACAAGGACAACAAAGTCGTCCAAACCAAGGGGCTAGCAGTCAAGGAACACAAAGCCGTCCAGCTGGTGATAACCAAAATCGCGGTGGAAATCAAAACCGTGGTAAGTCAAACTACAACGGACGCAACAATAATTTCAATAACAATAACCGCAACAAGTTTAACAAAAAAGGGAAAAAAGGTCGTCAACAGCAAGAGAAAAAACCACCTGTTCCAGCACGTAAATTCCGTGAATTACCAGAAGTATTGGAATATACAGAAGGCATGAATGTAGCGGATATCGCGAAAAAAATCTATCGTGAACCTGCTGAGATCATCAAGAAGTTGTTTATGATGGGAGTTATGGTCAATCAAAACCAACCATTGGATAAAGATACGATCGAATTGTTAGCAACTGATTACGGTATTGAACCACAAGAAAAAGTTCAAATCGACATCGCGGATATCGATAAATTCTTTGAACCAGAAGAACAAAACAAAGAAAATCTTGTTTCTCGTCCGCCGGTAGTTACCATCATGGGACACGTTGACCACGGGAAAACAACGTTATTAGACACATTGCGCCATTCTCGTGTGACAAGCGGAGAAGCTGGTGGGATCACGCAGCATATCGGTGCTTATCAAATCGATATCGATGGCAAACCAATTACTTTCTTGGATACTCCTGGACACGCGGCCTTCACAAGTATGCGGGCACGGGGAGCAAGTATCACTGATATTACGATTTTAGTTGTAGCAGCAGATGACGGTGTAATGCCACAAACTGTCGAAGCAATCAACCATGCTAAAGCAGCAAAAGTACCAATCATCGTTGCGGTTAACAAAATCGATAAACCAGGTGCGAACCCGCAACATGTCATGCAAGAATTAAGTGAATATGAATTGATTCCAGAAGCCTGGGGTGGCGATACCATCTTTGTAGAAATCTCTGCTAAATTTGGTCAAAATATTGAAGAATTGCTGGAAATGATTTTACTTGTTGCTGAAGTAGAAGATTTGAAAGCAGATCCATCACAACGGGCGATCGGTACAGTGATCGAAGCTCGTCTGGATAAAGGAAAAGGTCCGGTTGCTACCTTATTGGTACAGCAAGGAACGTTACATGTAGGTGATCCTATCGTCGTCGGGAACACATTCGGTCGAGTTCGTGTGATGACCAACGATTTAGGCCGTCGGGACAAAACAGCGGGACCAGCTACACCAGTTGAAATTACCGGATTGAATGATGTGCCGCAAGCGGGTGATCGATTCGTTACATTTGAAGACGAAAAGACAGCTCGTGCAGCAGGGGAAGAACGGGCGAAACGCGCCGTGATGGAACAACGCGCTTCCAGCAGCCGGGTAACGCTTGACAATCTGTTTGAAAGCCTAAAAGAAGGCGAATTAAAAGAAGTCAATGTAATCATTAAAGCGGATGTTCAAGGTTCTGCTGAAGCGTTGGGTGCTTCATTGAAGAAAATCGATGTAGAAGGCGTTCGGGTCAATATTGTCCATTCAGCAGTTGGAGCAGTCAATGAAAGTGACGTGACACTTGCAGCAGCAAGTAACGCGATCATTATTGGTTTCAATGTGCGGCCAACTCCGCAAGCTAAACAACAAGCCGAAGCCGAAGAAGTCGATATTCGTTTACACCGAATCATTTACAAAGCTATCGAAGAAATCGAAACAGCGATGAAAGGGATGCTTGATCCTGAATTTGAGGAAAAAATCACTGGTCAAATGATCGTTCGTGAAACCTACAAAGTTTCTAAAGTTGGTACGATCGCCGGTTGTTATGTAACGGAAGGCAGCATTCGCCGTGACAGCGGTGTGCGGGTAATCCGTGACGGCATCGTGATCTATGAAGGAAAATTAGCTAGTTTGAAACGTTTCAAAGATGACGTGAAAGAAGTAAAACTAGGCTTTGAATGTGGTGCCATGATCGAGAAATTCAATGATGTCAAAGTAGATGATGTGATTGAAGGCTACGTAATGGAAGAAGTACCAATGAATTAAGACACTAGTTATCAGGGAGGTTTTTTGAATGGCTAATTATCGTGACCGTAGAGTTGCCCAAGAAATCTTAAAAGAAGTGAATCAAATACTTCGTAAGAAAGTCCGTGATCCTCGTGTTCAAGATGTTACCATCACAGATGTTCGCGTGACAGGGGACTTGCAGCAAGCAACGATTTTCTACAGCACTTTGAGTGATCTTGCATCTGAAAAGCAAAAAGCACAAGCCGGATTAGAGAAAGCAACAGGGTTAGTCCGTCGTGAATTGGGACAGGCACTGTCATTATATAAAGTTCCGGAGTTGCAATTTGAACTAGATGAATCTGTTCAATATGGAAATAAGATCGATGAAATGATTCGCGATTTGCATAAAGGCGAATAAAGAATCACATAAAAAAAGGCCGCGTATATGTAGTGACCCCAAAAAGTTAGACTTTTATGGAGTGGAGAAATCCACTCCTTTTTTGTATGATAAGATTAACTGTTAGACAGCTGTTTTTACAGCTTCTCGAAACTGAACCGGACTTCGCCAATTTAATTTCTTTTT
>NZ_QPQX01000024.1:0-21867 GCF_005234805.1 Enterococcus sp. ARL09-542 | reverse complement strand
AAGCGAAAGTTTCATGTACGGTGTGAAGCGGGGGAAAACTTGGAGATAACATCAAAAAGTTACCTATCGCTATAACGAGGTGGTTGGAAAGAAAACTTGCCAGAAATTGCGGATGAAATCAATATTCTCAACTTGACTAGTAAACCAGAAAATCAAGGCTTACTTGATCCTTATGTGATTATGAAGAAAAAGAAAGATTCAGAAAGTTTAGCGATTGATATCCTGACTTTTTTAACAGGAATTTCCAGTCGGGATGGGGAGAAGTTTCCAGTGTTGCGCAAAGCCATTCGGACGGTTACCCAAAGTGATCAACGAGGATTGCTGCAAGTCATTAAAGAGCTTCGAAAGGAGAACTCTCCAGTCGCGGAAAATATCGCCGATCATATCGAGTCCTTTACCGATTATGATTTTGCCCATTTGCTTTTCTCAGACGGCTCAATTACCCAATCGATTAGTTTAGATAAACAGTTGAATATCATTCAAGTAGCGGATTTGGTTTTACCAGATGCAGAAACTACTTTTGAAGAATATACCACAATGGAGTTGCTGAGTGTTTCCATGCTAATTGTCATTTCAACTTTTGCCTTAGATTTTATCCATAGCAACAGAGAAATTTTCAAGATTGTGGACTTGGATGAAGCGTGGTGTTTTCTTCAAGTGGCACAAGGGAAAACATTATCGAATAAGCTCGTTCGTGCAGGTCGAGCCATGAATGCAGGGGTTTATTTTGTCACGCAAAATAGTGACGATATACTGGATGAACGCTTGAAGAATAATATCGGATTGAAGTTTGCTTTTCGAAGTACCGATATTCATGAAATCAGGAAGACTTTGGAATTTTTTGGATTGGATCAAGAGGATGAAAGTAATCAAAAACGTCTGCGAGATTTGGAAAACGGCCAATGCTTGATGCAAGATTTGTATGGTCGGGTAGGTGTGGTCCAAGTTCATCCAGTCTTTGAAGAACTCTTCCATGCCTTTGATACTCGTCCGCCTGTTCAAGAGAGAATGGAGTGAGGAGATGAAAAAGAAACTTTTTCGGATTGCAGGAATCGTTTTTATTAGCATCATCACTCTGACAGTTGTATTGAGTTTAGTCGGTACGATAGCCGTGGCAACAAGTCTGGTTGACGATACAGTTGAAGCGGGAAATCTATATTCCCAATATTCACTGAACAACTATCAACTAGATTTCTTTGTGGATAGCTCTTGGGATTGGCTGCCTTGGAATTGGGGCGATGGTCTAGGGAAGAACGTGATGTATGGTCTTTATGCCATTACCAATTTTATTTGGACGGTTAGTCTCTATTTATCAAATGCCACGGGCTATGTAGTTCAAGAAGCCTATAAATTGGATTTCATTTCGGATACAGCTGAAAGTATTGGGAAGAATATACAAACCTTAGCCGGCATTACCGAAAATGGATTACAGACCTCGGGCTTCTACTTTGGATTTCTACTATTGATGATTTTAGCTCTAGGAGTTTATGTGGCGTATACCGGTCTACTCAAACGAGAAACTACAAAGGCAGTCCGAGCCGTGATTAATTTTGTAATGATTTTTCTATTTTCTGGTTCGTTCATTGCTTGTGCACCTACTTATATCACAAAAATCAATGACTTTAGCTCAGATGTTAGTGAAGCGGCTCTTAGCCTTGGGACCGAGATCGTTGTACCGAATTCTGAAAACCAAGGGAAAGATAGTGTCGATTTGATTCGGGATAGCTTATTTTCCATTCAAGTCCAACAACCTTGGTTACTCTTGCAATTTGATGATTCCAATATAGAAGAAATTGGCGAAGACCGAGTCGATAAAATCTTATCCGTGAGTCCAGATGAAAATAAAGGCAAAGATCGGGAAGAAGTCGTCAAGGCCGAGATTGAAGACAATGACAATGCGAATTTAAGTATTACCAAGACCATGAACCGCTTAGGGACCGTGGTCTTTTTGGTGTTGTTCAATATTGGGATTTCCTTCTTTGTTTTCCTCCTAACCGGGATTATGTTGTTCTCCCAAATTCTCTTCATTATCTTTGCGATGTTTTTGCCGATTAGTTTTTTATTGTCCATGTTGCCGACTTATGAGAGTTTGGGAAAGAAGGCGATTATTCGTTTATTCAATACGATTATGATGCGAGCGGGAGTGACCTTGGTGATTACAACTGCTTTTAGTATCTCCACGATGTTTTACAATATTTCGGCGACCTATCCCTTCTTTATGGTAGCTTTTCTACAAATTGTGACCTATGCCGGTATCTATTTCAAATTGGGTGACATTATGAGTATGTTCAACCTCCAGAGTAATGACAGTCAGTCAATGGGCAGACGGGTGATGCGAAGACCGCAAATGTTAATGAATCGTAAATTACGGCAACTCAATCGAAATGTGGGCCGAACTCTGGCCTTTGGTGGAGGTGCAGTAGTTGGAAATAAGTTGTCAAAGGATCAACAAAAGTCCAGATTGTATTCTTCTGGTTTTTCTCCACGAAAGAATCCGTCGCTACCTAACAATAACGAGGCATCACCTGACTCGACTAAGGAAAATCCAATCTCAAAAAATAAGAAACAGTCTCGAATGAATTTAGCTGGGAGAAAAATAGGCAAAGTTTTGGATATCCAAGCTTTGGTGAAAGATAAGACCAAACAAGTAAAGGATCAAGTACGAAGCACACCGACCAACTTGAAATACAACCTCCATAAAGGAATTGAAAAAACGAAAAAAGCACCAGAAGAATTTAAGCGCGGACTTGTCCAAGAAAAAGTAAATCGAGCGGAGTTGCTAGAAAAACAACGACAATGTAGAGATGAAAAAATGGCTGAAAAGCGCAAAGTATTGAACGAAACAGGGAATCGTCATGGAAAAAGACGGGGAAATGTTCCAATAAAAACAGAGCTCCAACCTCAAAAAGATAGAGCGCCGAAAAGAGAAGCACCAAAGCGGATTGTGAGAGCAAATCCGAATCCCGAAATCAAACGAAAACTAACTAGTCAGGAAAGTGTTTCAAAAAGAATAAGTCAACCATCAAGTAAGAAAAATTCTTTCCAACAAGTGAAACAGAGGTCTACACTGCCCAAGCAAACCAATCAAAAAGTACAAAAAAGAATGAACTCTCGTCCAAAATCAAGGTCGGGTGAGAAAAAATGAACGTAAAGAAATTAAGTATCATTTCGTTAACCCTCCTGTCAATCTCCTTTATGGGTATCTTGATGTGTGTGGGCTTGTTGTTTGGTGAAGACAGTGGAGGAAGTAATAGTTCAGGTGCTTCTCCTGGGGGAAGTAATGTCTCAGAAGAAGTTTTGAAACACCGTGCAATGGTGGAAAAATATGCCAAGGAATTAAACATCTCAGAATATGTCCTGATTCTTTTGGCGATTATTCAAGTGGAATCGGGTGGCACAATGGAAGATGTTATGCAGAGTTCGGAGTCAGCCGGGTTGCCACCGAATTCATTAAGTACCGAGGCATCCATCAAACAAGGATGTCTCTATTTTGCGTCTTTGGTTAAGCGTTCCAAAGAATTAGGTTGTGATCAAGATAGCATTATTCAAGCGTATAACTATGGTGGCGGGTATCTGGATCATGTCGCGAAAAACGGGAAGAAGCATAGTTTTGCTTTAGCAGAATCTTTTTCAAAAGAAAAATCTGGCGGTCAAAAAGTCGATTATCCAAATCCCGTCGCAATTGAGGAAAATGGTGGATGGCGCTATAACTACGGCAATATGTTTTATTGCTTATTAGTGAAGCAATACCTAACTACAACACAGTTTGACGATAAAACAGTCCAAGAGATTTTTGACGAGGCGTTTAAGTATGAAGGAACGGCTTATGTATTTGTTGGCTCAAGACCCGAAACGGGATTTGATTGTAGTGGCTTGACTCAATGGTGTTATGCCAAAGTTGGTCTGAAACTTCCTCGGGTGGCTCAAGATCAGTATGATGCCATGACCCATATTGACTTAAAAGATGCCAAACCAGGTGATTTGGTTTTCTTTCATTCGACTTATGATGCCGGTACTTATGTGACCCATGTCGGTATTTATGCAGGAGAGAATCGGATGTTTCATGCAGGAGATCCAGTGGGCTGGACAAATCTAACAGAAAGCTATTGGCAGCAGCATCTTATCGGTGCTGGACGGTACAAATAAGAGAAAAGAGGAAAGATAATGAAGATAAAAATTGAATGGATTCAAAAGGAAAAGACTCAGAAAAAGAAGAAAGGACGAGTGATTTCAGTGGGGAAGCATCGAAAACTGGTGCTTGCCCTTTGGCTTTTATTGATAAGCAGTTTGTCTTTTGGTGTTTATAAAAATTTTACCGCCATTAATCAGCACACGACCCATGAGAAGGTGGTTGTAAAAGAAAAAATAGTGAATACTTCTGGAGTTGAAAATTTTACGAAGGATTTTGTGAAAGAATATTTTTCATGGAAGAATAATGAGAAAGCAATTGAAAAAAGAATGAGTAATCTTAGACAGTACCTTACTGAAGAAGGAATCGCTTTGAGCCAAGATATGGTTCAAGTAGATATTCCTACTAGTTCAGAAGTTCAATCAGTAAAAATTCTTGATGTTGAAAAAAGGTCAGATGATTTTGTCGTTTCATTTTTATTAGATCAAAAGATTACAGAGGGGAAAAAATCTCAACAAATTTCTTCTGCCTATCGAGTGATTGTTTTTGAAGATGAAAAAGGGAATCATATTGTGACAAGTTTGCCTACCACAATTGCAAAACCAGATAAGGCACAATATGAGACAAAACAAGTAGAAAGTGATTCAGAAATTGATGCCAAAACAACAGAAGAAATAACCGAGTTTTTAGAGACTTTCTTTAAAATTTATCCAACTGCTTCTGAAAAGGAACTTGAATACTATGTTGAAAATAAAGCATTTCAGCCGATTAATAGTAATTTGATATTTATAGAATTAGTTAATCCTGTTTTTCAGCAAAAAGGAAAAGAAATTCAAGGAGAAGTCTGTGTTAAGTACCTTAATAATACAACCAAAATAAATAGTACCTTTGAGTATTCTTTTACTCTTGAAAAGGTAGAAAACTGGAAAGTTATTTATATTAAATAGAGATAGAGCAAATCTTTGAGTTTTAATTAAAATGAAATACTCTCATAAAGGATGACCAAAAATATAACTATTTTTAGAGGTGTTTATTTTCTTATCAATAGTTTTTATGTAACCTTCTAATTTGAAGAGGTATTACTAAAAATTTAGTGTTGATATAATGATTCTATTCATAATTGTTAATTCTGTTATTTTATCACTTTAATGGATTCAACGATTTGAGAATAATTTTTTTTAGAGTTAAAATAAATGTGTCAAGTGTAAAAAGGATGCTATCTATACAAAATGTTAAGTAAGAAAAGCAAATGCATTATTTAAAATTAGAGAAATTTTTAACTATTTTATTAAAGATGAAGTACTCTTAATCCAGTATAATCATTTTATTTAAGAGAAGAATAAAATCATTTTTTTAGGAGGTAAAATATGTGTACATCAGTTATTTATTCAACACAAGATCATTATTTTGGGAGGAATTTTGATTATGAATTATCTTATAAAGAAGTAGTTACTGTAACACCAAGAAATTATAAGCTGACTTTTCGTAAAGTAAGTGATTTAGGTACCCATTATGCAATGATCGGGATTGCTGCTGGTATAGCAGATTATCCGCTGTATTATGATGCTACTAATGAAAAAGGATTAAGCATGGCTGGTTTGAATTTTGCTGGTTTTGCAGATTACAAAGAACCAGTTGGTAATAAAGACAATGTCACCCCCTTTGAATTTATTCCTTGGATTTTAGGGCAATGCAGTACAATAGCTGAAGCAAAAGAATTGTTGAATAAAATCAATTTGGTCAATATCAACTTTAGTGAGAATCTTCCGCTGTCGCCTTTACACTGGTTAATAGCTGATAAAGAATCTTCGATCGTTGTAGAAAGTATGAAAGATGGCCTTCATATCTATGATAATCCTGTTGGTGTCCTAACGAACAATCCTTCTTTTGACTATCATTTGTTTAATTTAAATAACTATCGTGCTTTATCTAGTAAAACTCCAGTCAATACCTTCTCCGAAGCAATTGAATTGAATGAGTATAGTCGAGGAATGGGCGGAATTGGGTTGCCTGGGGATTTGTCCTCGATGTCTCGATTTGTGAAGGCTGCATTCACGAAACTGAATTCTGTATCTGGTGATTCAGAATCAGAAAGCATCAGTCAATTTTTCCACATTTTAGGGTCTGTCGAACAGCAAAAAGGATTATGTGATGTGGGGGATGGGAAATATGAATATACCATCTATTCTTCTTGCTGCAATGTCGATAAAGGGATCTATTATTATAGAACATATGGAAACAGTCAAATAAATGCGATAGATATGAATAAGGAAGATTTAGAGGGTAAACAAACAGTAAGCTATCCCTTGTTAGAGGAACAAAAGATTCATTACGTGAATCGTTAATAGCACAAAAATCGAACAAATGTATTTTAGATAATACAATATTTTATTTCAAATTACTTCCCGTTAGTTCTTATTACTAGTACTCAAGATCTGAAAAAGACTTTTATTGACTAAGTAAGAATATTACTTGATATGCTACTTACTTTTTGGATAAGAAATAATGACTAAATGAGGATAATGCAAGCTTAAAAGCCCCGTATGTTTGTGAAGCTAAGAAATCAGTTGTAGTATTATTATATAGGAATTTAATATAAGCACACAGGTATAGTATTTATGGTTGTGTAGTTCTGTTAAGCTCTGTTTAGGATTGTTCCAGTTTTTCTAGCGTTATCGAGTGAAACAATAGTTGCTCAATTCTAAATGTAGACGAAATAGCTTCAGCAATAACAAATTTCTTTTAATATATTGATAAGTGATTACCAGATTAAATTGAAGAGGCTGCGACAAAAGTCATTTTTGTTAAGCTAAAAGCGAATTAAAAAATGTTTATAATTACAATCGTTTGTTTAAGATTCTATGAATTATTCTGGAACGCTGCAAAACCGATACTTTATAAGTATAAAAGAGATGACTTTAGATCCTGAACAAGGAATTTGAAGTCATCTTTTTATTTAATTTAATCTTTATATGTATTATTCATTATTGATTGGCATCTCTTTTTAATTCAATAGGCAAGGAGTATGGAAGTATGCAATGATGATATGTAAAAAAAAAGATAGATTATCAATAAATTATTTAAGCATAGTGATTATATTAAACTGAAATGAACGATATATAAATGAAATGATTAGTAATCGGTAACTATAATATATTTTAGTAAGAAAGGAGGAAGTTATATGTTTTCTAAAAACAATCGGCAAATGCTTTTAAAAAGAACAGAAAAAAGAAAACTTAGCTATTCTATTAAGAAACTAAGTATAGGTGTTGCATCTGTTTTAGTTGGAATTTACATTGGTTTCGGTGGAGCTGAGAGTGGAAATGCTCAAGTAGTAAATAATTCTGGAAACCTTTTGGGTTCTTCTGAAGTTATGAATGAATCAATGGAAAAACCAGTTATTCTGGATGCAGCAACAGAGGCCCCAGACTCAAACTTAGTAAGTGATGAAGGTGCAGCAACAGAGGCCCCAGACTCAAACTTAGTAAGTGATGAAGATGCAGCAACAGAGGTTCCAGACTCAAACTTAGCAAGCGATGAAACTGTACCAGCAGAGGAACCAGTCGCAAATGAAGCAAGCAATACAACCGTACCAACAGAGTCAAGTATAGCAACTCGCAATGCTACTGAAGCTCCGATAAATATTGATGCAATTGAATCTGGAAAAGTTAAGACAGGCGGACAATTGACGAATGCAGGTAATATCATAAGTGGGTGGTTAGAGCTTGCACCTCAGTCAGCTGTAGGATATACACCAGGTACAGGAGCAAGTACCAAGTTGAATGGCTATACGGTAAATGCTCAGTGGATTGATACAGATGGAGCAGTAAGCCCTATTTATTCAGCTGTCACGCATAACTTAGCAGGAGCTGCTTCTAATGGTGGAGGAGATGGAGTTTTTGCATTTGAGCTACCTACATGGATAGATGAAACTGGGGTAGAACATAAATTTACTTACCAACTTCAAAACAAAGATTGAAATTATGGCTGGCACCTAAACAATTATCACCAGATGGAAATGAGTTAATTACATTTCGTCCAGTAGTTGGAAATACACCTGGTTTTTCAACACCAACAACAGCGGGGGCTTTTTATTTAGCAGGAGCAAATTTACAGCGTGCAAGTATTTATGTAGTTGAACTGCCGAGTAAAGAGAATTTAGAAGCATTTGTAGGAAAAGAAGATACTTGGATTTATGACGATAAAGGACCAGATAGTAATCCGTCTAATATCGTGGGAGGAACTAATAGAGTTTCTGGAAAAGTTTGGTGGGAAACATCAAAAAATGGTACTACTTTCCCAACTAGTACAAGCGAAAACTTTGTAACTCAAACAGCAGATGAAGCAAAAACAGGATTCAGAGTTGTTACTAGTGTCCTTACCCCAGAGGGAAAAGCAGCAATAGAATCTACACAAAACGCTAATAATGCGTATGATAAGGTTAAGGAACAATTAGCCATATTAAAAGCTCATCCTGAGTATATACAAGAAACTGTAGTGGCTCCAATTGTAGATGGAGAATATACTGCTCATTTTACTAATGATATTGATGTTGAGGCAATGTATCAATTTGTAATAAATGGGGAGGGAGAAATTCAACTAGCATATAGCAATTTCCCGATTCTTGCTTATGGGTCACCAAGAGAATATACACATTCAAATCCATTTATTACGGCAGGTCGACAACAAGTATATAACTCTCATTTTGCATTAGTTCCTAACTTAGATGAGTTTAACATTGACATAACTAACTATGATACAACGAAAAATATTGCTCTTCCAGGAAACACTGCAGTCAGTGATGTTCAAACTATCTTTAATGTTGGTTCGACAGTAGAAATTGTGTGGTCAAATAAAGATGGGGAGATTAGTAGAACATCTGTTTCTACAATAGATGATGCTAAAAAAGCAGCAATATTTACTGTTCCATCAGATATAAAGGAAAATACAATTTATACTGTAGAGTTAGTGGTAAATGGTGTTACGGTCGATGCAGATAGTTTCCTTGCAAGATTAGCTGAAGACGCAGATAAATACGAGCCAAAAGCAGAGCCGGTTGAGAAACCGTATGGGGAAGCAACAACAGAAGAGGATGTAACAGATGCAGTAACGGTACCAGGTTATCCTACAGGTGGAGATCAACCAGAAGTTACGGTCGATCCGGGAGCAACATTACCAGATGGGACAACACCTGGCACAGTAGAAGTACCTGTGACAGTAACGTATCCGGATGGATCGAAAGATCAAATTAAAGTACCAGTAACTACACTAGAAAAAGTGATTGATCGTACAGATGATCCGAGTCAACCGACACCAGCAGGGTATGTACGAGTAACGTTTGAAGCTGGGGAAGGAAGTTTCGCAACGGATGCGAAGACGGTGTTTGATGTAAAAGCTGGAACCGCAGCAACTGAAGTTCCAACACCAACGGTGACTGCACCAACGGGTAAAGTACAAAGTGGGTGGAATCCGGAATTACCTGCGAACTATGATAAAGCGGGAACATATACTGCTCAGTTCAAGGCTCAAACAACAGACGCAGATAAATACGAGCCAAAAGCAGAGCCGGTTGAGAAACCGTATGGGGAAGCAACAACAGAAAAGGATGTAACAGATGCAGTAACGGTACCAGGTTATCCTACAGGCGGAGATCAACCAGAAGTTACGGTCGATCCGGGAGCAACATTACCAGATGGGACAACACCTGGCACAGTAGAAGTACCTGTGACAGTAACGTATCCGGATGGATCGAAAGATCAAATTAAAGTACCAGTAACTACACTAGAAAAAGTGATTGATCGTACAGATGATCCGAGTCAACCGACACCAGCAGGGTATGTACGAGTAACGTTTGAAGCTGGGGAAGGAAGTTTCGCAACGGATGCGAAGACGGTGTTTGATGTAAAAGCTGGAACCGCAGCAACTGAAGTTCCAACACCAACGGTGACTGCACCAACGGGTAAAGTACAAAGTGGGTGGAATCCGGAATTACCTGCGAACTATGATAAAGCGGGAACATATACTGCTCAGTTCAAGGCTCAAACAACAGACGCAGATAAATATGAGCCAAAAGCAGTTGGAGAAAAAGTAGAAGTTGGAGAAAAAGTAGATTTAACGGATAATGTTACAAATTTACCAGAACTACCTAAAGGAACGAAAGTGACTGATATTACTCCTGATGGGGAAATTGATACTACAACACCAGGAAAATATCAAGGGACAATTGAAGTAACGTATCCAGATGGATCGAAAGATCAAATTAAAATACCTGTAGAAGTTGTAGATACAATTGCTCCTGATAAACCTAAAGTTGATCCTATTAAACCAGGAGATAATGAGGTAACAGGTAAAACTGAACCAAATATTGATGTAACAGTTAAACTACCGAATGGGAGTGAATATTATGGTTCTTCTGATGATAAAGGAATTTTCAAAGTAAAAGTTCCTAGTCTAGAAGCAGGTGATAAAGTTATTGTTACAGCAACTGATAAATCAGGTAATACAAGTGAACCAACGACTGCCATTGTTTCTCCTAGTAATACAGAATATGTGACATCAGGAGAAAATAACAAGATTATTACAAGCCCTCAACGAAAATTAGAGAGCGGTATTGGGTTACCTTTGCAAGTAGGATTTAAAGAATTACCCAAAACCGGTGAATCAAGTAATGACATGATTACTATTAGTGGGGGAGTTGTTTTCTTGAGTATGTTGGGACTACTTGGGTATAAAAAAAGAAAAGAGAACGAATAGAAGTTAGAAGCTTAATTCTTCTCGAAGAAGAGGAAGAGTATTTTCTTCCTCTTTTTAATTAATGAGGTGAAATAAAATGTATTCTAAAAAAATATATTTTTGGGAGATCCAAAGTCTAGCTTCTTTTGTAGAATATGAACGAAAAAAAAACTCTCAAGAAAAGGTTGGCTTAACAAATAATGACTATTATGTATTGAAGATAATAGAGGAATTATGTAAGGAAGCTCGAAATTTGATAAAAGGAATCTCAGAAGAAAATTTTAAATTAACAATGGGTAATCTTGTAAAGGTAGACGCTAAGATTTGTTTATATCTATTTTTCTTAATTAACAGTCAATATCTAGATTATTCAGAAATTCAACAGGTTGTGGATCAAGAGTATTTAGAAGATTATTATGATAGTTTTTTTTCTCAGATAGTTTAAATGATTATAAGCTTATTAATTACAGAAATATAGGGGATGGAAGGTACGTTGAAAAAAATAGTAATTGTAGGTTCTAATCACGCAGGATTATCATTAACTAAGTGCTTACTTGAAAGTGAAACGAAATATGAAATAATTCTTATAGATAAAAAATCAGTAGTTAGTTATTTAGGATGCGGCTTATCTTTACTTCTAAAAAAAGAAGTGTCAGATATGAGTTCTTTATTTTATGTAGATATGCAACAATTAAAATCTAAAGTTTCTAATCTTTACATGGAAACAGAAGTTTTAGATATTGATACTGTTGAGAAGAGAGTTCTTTGTAAAGATAAATATAACAATTTATTTTATCAAAATTATGATAAATTGGTGTTGGCTACTGGTTCTAGTCAATTTACATTGGATATACCAGGAAATGAATTAGTACAGAACTTTATGTTAAAGGATATTTCTGATGTATCAAAAATCATCAAAAATTTGAATGATCCAGCAGTAAAAAGTATTGCTGTTGTAGGAGCTGGATACATAGGTGTTGAGTTGGCAGAAGCAATTTCCAGATGTGGAAAAAATGTATATTTATTTGATGCTGCTAATCGAATGTTATCGATGCACTATGATGAACCGTTTTCAAATATTATCGAACAAATTCTCCTAGAAAATAATATTAAAGTCTGTTTGAGAGAAACTCCAATACAGTATCTAGGAGATAAGAGAATAGAAAAAATAGTGACTAATTTGAAAGAATACAAGATTGATATGGTTGTTCAAGCTATTGGTTTCACTCCTAATAGTAAATTGGGGAACAAAAAATTATTAAGACATTTAAATGGAGCATACTTGACAAATGAATACCAGCAAACAAATGTAAAAGATATTTATGCAATAGGTGATTGTGCAACAACATTTTCAACTGTGTTAAATCGAAGTGATGTAGATTTTTCTGTGTCTAATGCTTTAAGAACAGGATATATTGTAAGTCAACATCTCGAAGGACAAAGTTGTAACTTACAGGGAACGCAATTTGCAAATGGATTCTCTATTTTTGGCTATAACTTTTATTCGATTGGTTTAAATTCAAAATGGGCAAATTTGATGGATACAACATTGAAATTTGTAGATGTTGAAGAAAATATTAGACCAGAGTTCATAAAAAATAACAATTCGATAAGACTTAGGATTTTTTATCATGGTAAATCAAGAAAAATTATGGGAGCACAATTTGTTAGTAAAGAGGAATTGTCCAGTTTGTTAATGCTGTTTTCTTTAATTATACAAGAAGGAATAACTGTCGATAAGTTAAAAACTCTAGATTATTTATTTTATCCAATGTTTAGTAAGCCATATAATTTTCTTATCAATGCTGTTAATAAAGCAAAATAAAAGTATGAGGTGAAATATTTGAAAAAGATACTAGTGTTAGCAGTTATTTTATTCATGTTAGTTAGTGGTGTTTTATTGCTTGGACAAAATTTTTGGGGTGTTAATAAAAAAAATAAGATGAATTCAGAGACATCGATTAGTGTTGAAAAGAAGATTGTCCCCGAATTAAGTGTGGAAGCAAGTGTTTTAGATAGAGGTTCAGTGATTGAAGACGAGAAATCAGTAAACGAACTATATCAAGGAAATATAGATTTTGAAAATGCAAATCCGAAGCACCTCTATATACTCTCTATATCACTCAAAGGAGAAGATGGACAATTTGTGGATCCTGATGGGGAACCTTTAGAAGTAAAAAAAGATATAATTCTGAAAAGAAAAGAAGGAATTGTACATGTAAAACTAACGGGTAATAAGCCAATGCTCAATCATATTAAAAAATTAAAAAATGTTAAGGTAGTATGTGATTTAAAGGAAAAATAAAGTTTGCTTTGATAGAATATAGTTATCTATTCTAATTAAAAATGAGAGGGAGATATCTATGCCTCAAGATAAAGAGGTGTTATTAAAGTCGTTACATGTTTGTTTGAGATTGCCAATTCTGATTTTTGATAAAGAATTTAATCTTGTTGAAGAATATCGTTCGAATAGAACAATTTCGTTCTTTTATAATTATAAGCTATTACTAAAGAGAATAGTTAATGATCGAGATTTCTTTTATTATATTAATGGTAATTTTAACGAAATGTTCTTATTGTATGTAAATGGAGAAAGAAATTATTTGTTTGGACCATTTAAATGCAACTTTATAGATAAAGAATTTTTTCAGCTCAAAATGGATCAACAACATATCAGTTTAAGTAATCAAAAAACTCTATATGAGTCATTGAGTGAGCTACCACTTTTTTCTCTTGGGGATGTAAGAGACATATTAATTTTAGTTCATTATTTTTTTACAGGAAAAATTGAAGATGTACTGCATATTCAATTGCACAATTATGTAAAAGAATTCTCAGAATATACTGAATTAAACAAGAGAATTGATGATTTAGTATCACAGAATTATGATCCAGAGATATATTTATTTTTATATGAAAATAAAATATTAGAATATGTTAAGAATGGTGATGTTGAAAAACTTAGAGATATGGTTTTTCAACTTAGTAACGGTATAGTTCCAGCAATTAGTGGAGATACAATTAGATCAGAAAAAAACTATTCCATCATTGTTTTTGAAAAATTAGCTCAGACTTCAATATCTTTTGGAATGGACATCATAAATGCTTATCAAAATAGAGATAAATTTGTGCGTAAGAATGAGCTAGCAGTATCTTTAAATGAAGTTCTACAAATAAGAGATGCTTCAATTGTTTTTTATACAAAAGAAATTGGGAAAGAAAAAACTAAAAAGCTGTCACCGTTAATTTCTTCAGTTGTCCAATATGTAGGGTTAAACATTTATAAAAAGATAACTGTAAAAGAAATTTCAGAGTACTTTTCAATAAGTGAAACCAAATTAAGGACAAATTTCAAAGAGGAAATGAACACTACTTTGTATAACTATATTATGAAACGTAAAATTTCAGCAGCTAAGGTAATGTTAAAATCTAATAATACAATTAGTGAAGTTGCTTTTACACTTGGTTTTTCTGATTCCTCACATTTATCAAAAGTATTTAAGAAATATACAGGAATTTCGCCAAAACAATTCCAGCAGAAGATTAATTAAAGATAAAATTCTCTACAATTATTGTACTATTATAAAAGACCATGTGTTCAATTAACTTTGTTAATATAAAATAGTTCATTTTCTTTTTAACACTTTTTATGAAGAGGGTTGCTAATGAATAAAAAAAAATTGACTGATAATGTTTATGAGGCTACTCAAAAAAGATTTAAATTTATTTTTGAGGAATTTGAAAATATTTATGTTTCTTTTTCAGGAGGAAAAGATAGTGGCTTGTTACTACAGTTATTATTGGATTTTAGAGATAAATATTATCCTCAAAAAAAGATAGGAGTCTTTCATCAGGATTTTGAAGCACAATATAGTGCTACAACAGACTATGTTGAAGAAGTATTTGCATCTTTGACTCATAATGTAGAAAGATATTGGGTATGTTTACCTATGGCCACACGTACAGCTTTGAGTAGCTACGAAATGTACTGGTATCCCTGGGATAATGAAAAAGAAGATTCTTGGGTGAGAGAGATGCCAAAACATGATTACGTAATAAATTTAGATAATAATACTATAACAACATATAGATATAAAATGCATCAGGAGGATCTGGCAAAGCAATTTGGCAGGTGGTATAGACAGATTAATAAAAATAGAAAGACAATTTGTTTGTTAGGTATACGAGCAGATGAATCTTTACAAAGATATAGTGGGTTTATAAATAAGAAATATAGCTATAAAAATAAATGCTGGATCACTCAAAATTTTAAAGGAGTATGGTCAGGTTCTCCGTTATATGATTGGACAGTTGATGATGTTTGGCATGCATATTATAAATTTAGCTATACATACAATAATCTATATAATCTATTTTATAAAGCAGGATTAAGTGCATCTCAAATGCGTGTCGCTTCTCCATTTCAAGATTACGCCAAGGAGTCTTTAAATTTATACAGGGTAATAGACCCTAGAATATGGGTAAAGCTTGTTGGAAGAGTTCAAGGGGTAAATTTTGCTAGTATTTATGGAAAGTCTAAGGCTATGGGATATCGAACAATAAGTTTGCCTGAGGGACATACATGGAAATCATATACACAATTTTTATTATCTACGTTACCAAATGACTTACGAAATAACTATATAAAAAAATTTAATAAATCTATAAATTTTTGGCATCATGTAGGGGGAGGATTAGAAGAAGAAACAATTGAAGAATTACTGAAAAATGGTTATCGTATAAAAAGAAATGGTATATCAAACTATACTATATTTAAAAATTCTAGAATTATTTTTTTGCAAGATATTCCAGATGACACTGATGATATAAAAAGTACAAAAGATATACCTAGCTGGAAGAGAATGTGCTTTTGTATATTAAAAAATGATCATATTTGTCGTTTTATGGGTTTCGGTTTAACCCGTATCCAACAAAGAAAGTTAGACTTTCTTAAAAGTAAATACAAAAGTATCGATGATATATAAATATATAATATATTAAATATCTTTGATTGATTATAGAAATGATAGTTAGTTACAGGAAGTGAATGTAAATGGAATCAGGGAAAAAAAGTCCTGTTTATAATGTTAAATCAGTAGATATAAAGAAAGTATTTCCGAATGATTATAATCCTAATTCGGTAGCAACTCCGGAAATGAAGTTATTGTATGAAAGTATTAAGAATGATGGTTATACGATGCCTATTGTATGTGTTTACGATGAAGTTGAAGATAAGTATATTATTGTTGATGGTTTCCATCGTTATCGAGTAATGATGGAACATCGAGATATATATGATAGAGAGAATGGTATGCTTCCTGTTTCGGTTATTGATAAGCCAATAGACCAAAGGATGGCTAGTACTATACGGCATAATCGTGCACGAGGAAGCCATGATGTAGATTTAATGAGTAATATAGTTAAAGAATTGCATGAGCTTGGACGTTCAGATGCGTGGATAGCTAAGCATCTTGGAATGGATAGTGATGAGATATTGCGTTTAAAGCAAATCACCGGATTAGCTTCATTATTTAAGGAGCATGAGTTTAGCGATGCTTGGGAACCAGATGAAGAATTACTTGAGTAACCTCTATTGCATTCAGTAGAATGATTCATTGACAATAGTTTTTTTTAGTAATAATCATTGTCAATGAATCCATACAACGTCAAATTACTTATACAATTATAGACAAATTTATATTGTGAGTGTTACAAAATTGAATACAAATTTGTTTTCTGCTCATAATAATCGTACCTACTGAACAATAGAAATGTTTCTGTGAGTTTTAATGAAAAGTGAAGGTAGTATCATACTTTTCATATTTTAGATAGCGAACTTAGTAACTGTTTTAAATAATCTTTTGAATGGTTTTCTTTTTTTGTCATAAATTATCTTAGAGTATTAATTCTTCTTCACAAAAAATAGAAAGCATGGATTATGTATAGATATATTAAACTACAAAATCATAATTTTCTAGCTTTTTATATATGCATAATGCAGATGCTCCAATAGCTCCGTTAATTTTTTGATAGGGCTTTTTTATAATTTCTTCTTGTTTAGGAAAAACTAGTAATTTGGGTTCTACATTTAATAATTGTGTTAAAAAATTGAAAATGTTTTCATTATCAAATATTTGTCCATGTAAAAATATTTTAGCAGAATCAAGAATCATATTTAAATTATTTAGAGTTAAAGCAATATAATTGAGCGCATTGTCAAATATTTTTAGAATAGCAGGATCTCCAAGATCATATGCAGTAAGAAGTGTTTCCATAGAAAGTTCTGATTCAGTATCAACTAGTTGATGTAAAAAAGTAGAAGTGGAGTTTCTATAGATTGATTGTGAATACTTTAATAACCATGTTTCACTAGTGTATGTTTGTAAGCACCCTCTTTTTCCACACTCACAGTACTGTCCATCTAAATTTACTACAGTATGTCCTATTTCACCTATTAAAAAATTCTCCTTGCTAAAAATATCTCCCTTATAGAAGTAAGAACAATGAATCCCTCGACCGATATGAAAAAATAAAAAATTCTCATTTCTTTGACTATGGAAAAAATGTTCTGCCAATGCCATACAATTTACGTTGTTTTCAAAAAAAACTGGAATCTCTACGGAGTCTATAATTTTTTTTAGATCAAAATGCTTCCATGTATAGTTATTAGTAAGTATTTTACTGGAATAATTATAATGACCAGGCAATGCAATTCCAATTGCAGAGACAGGGACAGTTAATGATCTATAAAAAGATAGAAGATTTTTAATAAATACATCGCTAGTAATAAATATTTCTGATGTATTTATGGAATAAATTTTTTTTGAAAAAATTTTCCCGGTATTATCTGTTAAAACGTAAGAGTAAAATGATTCGGTTATTTCAGCTCCAATAAAAAAACTATGCTCTTGGGAAACATCCAATAATATCTTTCTTCGTCCAGCTTTAATTGTTTCGTTATAGGATTCTCCCAATTCGTATAAAAGATTTTTCTCTATCATTATTCCTGTAAGAAAACTAACTGTAGCTGGTGTAATACCGGTTTTATTTGCAATGTCAATTCTAGAAATCGGTCCTTCAGGAAAAATTACATTCAGTATTTCAGAACACAATTCTTTTTGTTTTTTTGTGAGTTCTATTTTAAACACCTCCAGGATCTATTGGAAATTATAGCATAGAAATTAGTATAATAGTTGACTTACAATTTCAAAAAAACAGTAATGCTTCTAATTCTATATAGTTTACCTGTAGATATTTTAACGGGTTTTATACTTTGTATTGACAAAAAATAATTCTAAGTTGTAAGATATAATTGGTAATAGATTATTATCAAAAACTATGTTGAAAGGGGTTTTATAGTTTTAAAAACGAATCAAAATTTTTTGGATAATTGACTTGAAATTGAATTAATGAAGGGGGGAGTTTATAGAGTTTATTTGATATAGTTATGTATTTTTCAAGGAATGTTTTTTTGTTGTCAAAAGGATTATGGCTTTATATGTAGCCAAAAATTCTTAAGAAAAAAGTATAAAATTGGCTATTCATTGTTAATAAAAAATAATTATTTAATGGAACTGTAGACAAGAATGGAGAGATTTCTGTGGTTAAAAGGCTTATTAGTACAAACTCTTCAGAAATTTTGAAGATGAATGCTCAAGAATTAAAGCAAAGTATTAAAGCCAGTGAAGGAAGAGTTGTCCTGTCAGAAAATGTTGCACCGAGAGAAAGTTTTATAGGTGATATTACCAATGCTGAAATTGCGCGTGCATTTGGGGCAGATTTAATTTTATTAAATGGTTTAGACGTATTGCATCCAAAAATTTTTGGATTAGATAGCAAAGAAGATAATATTATTGAAGAGTTGCATTCTTTAATTGGATGTCCGATAGGTGTAAATTTAGAACCTGTTGATCTAAATGCCGAGTTACAAGAAGAACGTTTAGAATTAGAAATTGGGAGACAAGCAAATATACAAACTTTTAAACGGGCAGAAGATTTAGGGTTTGATTTTATTTGTTTAACAGGTAATCCAGGAACTGGCGTATCAAACAAACAGATTCTTAAAGCTATTGAAGAGGCAAGGAAAATGTTCTCTGGGTTGATTATTGCGGGTAAGATGCATGGGGCTGGAGTAGATGAAGCAATTGTAGATATGGAGATTACACAAAAACTATTAAATGCTGGTGCAGATATTATTTTAGTACCAGCTGTCGGAACAGTTCCAGGACTTCATGAAAAAGATTTAGTTGAAATTGTAAAAGAAGTTCATAAAAGAAATGGCTTAGTCCTTTCAGCTATTGGTACCAGTCAAGAAAGCTCTGATGTTTCAACAATTAGAGATATTGCAATTCGTAATAAGATTTGTGGTGTTGATATTCAGCACATTGGTGATGCAGGATATGGTGGTGTAGCACCAGTAGAAAATATTTATGAACTAAGTAAAGCAATTAGAGGAATCAGACATACAGTGTCTGTTATCGCAAGATCAATTAATAGATAGGAGAATAATGATGTCGAAAAAGATTATGTTAGCATGTGCAGCTGGAATGAGTACTAGTTTGTTAGTAACGAAAATGCAAAAAGCTGCAGATGCAAAAAATTTAGATGTAGAAATTTTTGCAGTTCCAGTGGCAGAAGCTGATCAATATGTAGAAGATAAAAATGTTGATGTTGTATTGTTAGGACCCCAAGTAAGATATATGCTTCAACAATTTGAACAAAATTTGAAACCTAAAGGTATTCCAGTTGCAGTCATTCCAATGACTGATTATGGAATGATGAATGGATCAAAAGTAATTGATTTAGCGGAAGGATTAATGAAATAGATGGAAAATATGGATGAGAAAACAATGCAAGCAGTAATGGGATTAATTATGTATGGAGGTGATGCAAAAAATAATGCAATGGAGGCAATTCAAGCAGCAAAACGATTTGATTTTGAAGAGGCAGAAAAAAAGCTAAAATCTGCTCAAGAATCTTTGGTTTGTGCACATAATTCTCAAACAAAAATGTTAACAGCGGAAGCACAAGGAAAAGAAAATACTATTACTTTGTTAATGGTGCATAGTCAAGATCATTTAATGACAAGCATTACATTTACTGATTTAGCTAAAGAAATCGTTGATTTATATAAATCCTTAGCATCTGAATAAAATGAACTAATTATCAGTAGTTTATAAACTTTGAAGATATTTTTATTTATAGGAGGGAGAAGGCGAATGAATAAATTTGAAGAAGTAGTTCAAACAAAATTGGTTCCTATTGCTGGTCGTTTTGGAAGTAATAAGTTTTTGATAGCTATTCGGGATGGTATTACTTATTCAATGCCGTTAATTCTAATTGGCTCATTTTTGATGGTGATTGCAAGTTTTCCAGTTCCAGGTTGGGAAACTTGGCTCGGGGAAGTGGGCATTTCAACGTATCTTTGGAAAGGGGTCGATTCTAGTTTTAATTTGATCGCTTTAATTGCTGCTTTTGCCATTCCTTATAGTCTGGTAAAACAGTATAAAGAAGATGGAATTTCAGCTGGTGTCATTAATATATCAGCGTTCTTAATGGTTACTCCGTTTACAATTCCTTTTTTAGATGAATCGGGTAAAACGTTAGGTTCTGTTGGAGGAATCGCACCATCATATTTATCATCTGGCGGATTATTTGTAGCCATTGTTTTAGGATTGCTTAATGGTTATGCGTATCAGTGGTTTATGAAAAAAGATATTCGTATAAAAATGCCTGAAGGAGTTCCTCCAGCGGTGTCAAAAAGTTTTAGTGCTATTATTCCTGGAACAGTAATTCTAGTTTTTTGGCTTATTATTTATGGACTGTTAGATAGTCTGAAACTACCTAATGTACATGACATAGTAAAAACAGTTTTAGGTGTTCCATTTAGTATGTTGGGAAGTACGTTGTTTGGTAATTTTATTGTAGTTTTATTAAATGGTTTATTGTGGTTCTGTGGTGTTCACGGAGGAAATGTTTTAAATAATCCGATTATGAAGCCTATTTGGTTAGCTAATTTAACAGAAAATGCGACAGCTCATAAAGCTGGACAAGAACTTCCTCATGTTTTCACATCTGTATTTATGGATAATTTTGTTTTTATTGGTGGCTCGGGTGCGACAATTGGGTTAGTTATTGCGTTAGCGTGGTTAGCAAAACGTCGTAAAGCCAGTCAACAGGCCAAGGTTCTTTCTCCTTTAACATTATTACCTGGTCTTTTTAATATTAACGAACCTACAATGTTCGGGGTTCCTGTCGTTTTGAATGTTTTAACAGTTATTCCGTTTGTTTTAGCTCCAGCAGTAAATCTCATTGTTGCTTATTTTGCGTTCAGCTCAGGCATAGTCCCTGGAACATATACAGATCCTGGTTGGACAATGCCACCAGTTATTTCAGGTTTTTTAGCAACTGGTAGCTGGCAAGCTTCTGTTTTACAAGTCATTTTGATTGTATTAGATATTCTGCTCTATTTACCGTTTATCTTTAATGTTGAAAGAAGATGGAAAGCCAGTGAACAATATAAAGATAATATATAATTAACATTTTATAGCGTTGCTAATTCATACCAGAATAATCGCTATTATAATTATTCTGGTATGAATATAAGTGATTTCACAAATATTTTGGCGGTTTAAACTCTATAGTGCATTTTTTATAAATGAGAGCGTTTTATTAATACATTGAGGTGGATTAAACTCTTCTAAAGTGTTGTAGAGTTTTATAATATCTAATTTTATCTAATATAGGAGTGAAATAATGGTGTCTAAAAGAAATGTATTATTGCGAAAACAAAAATATGCTTGCAAAGTTCAAAAATACTCTATCAAAAAATTAAGTGTTGGAGTTGCATCAGTTTTAGTAGGAACAGCTCTGTATCTAGGTAATTCTGTATCCGCTGCAGAGGTTACTGATACAGAGGTAAATAGTAATTGGAATGGCAACACTTTTCTAGACAAAAATTATAAGGTCTGTTTATGACACCATATCCAGTTGCCCTTGACAACGAG
>NZ_QPQX01000023.1:0-26987 GCF_005234805.1 Enterococcus sp. ARL09-542 | reverse complement strand
CCGAACACAGAAGTTAAGCTTCTTAGCGCCGATTGTAGTGAAGGGTTTCCCTTTGTGAGAGTAGGACGTCGCCACGCTGTTTCATTCCGGCATAGCTCAGTTGGTAGTAGCGCATGACTGTTAATCATGATGTCGTAGGTTCGAGTCCTACTGCCGGAGTTATCGATAGCTGTGAAGCTATCTTTTTTTTTGCCATTTTGGAGCGGTCTTTCTACTAGCGGAAAGATCGCTCTTTTTTTGCAGATAAAAGTTAAAACTATTTTGAGGAACCAAAAGATCAGTCGATTTGTCGAATGTTTCAAAAAAGAAGCGTTTGCGGGAGAGTCCTTTTTTTCCTATAATAAGGAAAAGGGGAGATGACATGAAACAACAATTATTTTTTGATTTAGATGGTACGATCATTGATTCTAGCGAAGGAATCTATTCTTCGATTCGCTATGCACTGGAAAAATTAGGACATGAACCTCTCTCAACCGATGGATTGAGAGCCTTTGTTGGTCCACCACTGATTAATTCTTTTCGTGATCTAGGCTTTACAGAAGAGACTGCGCAGCGTGCTGTGAAATATTATCGGGAGAATTATCGAGAAAAAGGGATGTTTCAGATTACGCCTTACGAAAAAATCGAAACCACTTTGGCTGAACTTTCGGAAACACATGATGTCTTCATTGCTACGTCAAAACCAGAGATATTCGCAAAAGAAATTTTAAGTTACTTAGATTTTACAGATTACTTCAAAGGAATTTACGGAGCTGATCTTGAAAATAAGCGGGGAGAAAAAGCGGCAGTCCTTGCATATGCACTAGAGAAGGCGGATGGCAATACAAGTGCCTTAATGATTGGTGATCGAAGCCATGACATTCTAGGAGCAAAAGCCAATGGGTTATCCGCGATCGGTGTTCTTTATGGATTTGGTAGTGAGGAAGAACTACTTTCTGCAGGAGCAGTCGCCTTGGCAGAAAAACCCCTAGATTTGCTGGAATTGATCAGAATGGATCATGCTGGAAAATAAATGCAAAAAAGAGCTTAGAACAGAGGAAGAAAGGTGATTATCCCCGCGATGTTTGATTAGTAGCGGGACTTACTTCGACTCTTTTTTAAGCTCATGAATGTTATTTGATGGTAGTAGTTTTTAGGACTAAGACGTTATTATCCAGATAGCCACTCTCATTTTTCAAAACGAGGGTGCCGGAAGTCGGATGCACCATTAACTCGAGGTGACCAGTTAAAAACATTGTGTCGTACTCAGAAGTATAGAAAGTAAACAAATTGCTAGGGATCTCTAATGTAAAAGGAACAATGATTTCTTCAATAGGTGCGATCAAGAAACGCTCGCCAATCATACAGCAGCCTTCAGCAGAGGAAAACTGGTTGGAACCATCATTGGCTGTCAAGATAAATTGAGTTGTACCTTGTGGAAGACGTTGTGCTGCTTCTGTGGTAATCGTTAGCTCCATTTCTAGTACCTTCTTTCTATAAAAGCAATTGCTATTTTTCTTTGTTGGCTGATTGACTTGAACATAAAAAACTTATAAACAGATAACGAAAAGCATTGGACCAGATAGTTAGCTTGGGGAAGACGACTAAAAGGGCACACTGCTTCTTTTGTTATTTTAACATGGAAATGCTAAGATGCAAAGACTCAGGTGTTATTTCGTTCCTATCGTAGTAAGAAGTAGGCTATCAATCCGAGAATCACGAAAAAAAGACCAATATACAGAATAAAAGTTAACAGGGCTTGAAAGAATTGACGCATTGTCTTCACCTCAAATCAGTTGTTCACTATGATTCTAGCATGAAAGAGCCTGTTTGAATGAAATTCTAGAAATCTTTGTAGATGTTTAAGGTTTATTCATGGGAAATGAAGTAAAAAAACATATATTGCATGCAATTGGAACAGAAAAAATAAAAATAACAAAGCAGTTCATTCATGAATCTTTCAGCTGTCACTTGAATGTGGTAAACTAAAGAGGAGGGGATAAAAATGTTGCGTACATGTCAAAATGTTCTCGTTGCGTTAGATGGTTCTGAGCAATCAGAAAAGGCCTTTTGGGAAGCTGTCGATATTTGCAAACGAAACAAAGCCAAACTGTATGTCCTTTCAATCATTAACAATGCAGAGCTTTCAACGAGTGCTTATTCTTTTTCAAAGCTATTTGAACAGGAAAAGACGAGGGTTGAAACCGAGATGCTAAAGAAAATCTATGATGCAAATAACCATGGTGTCGAAGACGTTGCGGTGATCGTAGAGGTAGGAGACCCTAAGCGATTTATCATCCATGCAGCAACAGAAACTTATCCAATTGATCTAATCGTGATTGGTGCGACGGGTAAAGGAACTCTCACAAGAGCTGTAGTGGGATCGACAACTGACTATGTCGTCAACCATGCAAAATGTTCGGTATTTGTTGTGAAATAAACTATTGATTTGTTTGATCAAAAAAGGGAAATCAGGTAACTGCTGATTTCCCTTTTTTATTTGATGAAGTTTTGGATAACGTAATCTGATAGGTCTAAGTTGATTTATCAGATAGGAATCACACATGGTGAATACAACAAAATCTAGTGCAGTTGTACTATATCTAGTTGATATAGATTTGAGAAAAACTTTTATATTTTTATTCAGACATGAGGAAAGTATTATGGACAGCAGTAGTGTATCTATCGATGATTTTAGATTTGATTCTTTTCAATCAAGCAATTGGATTTGTTTGAAAACAAAATAATATTTTTTAGCTTCAATGATAGTGCTGTTTTGTGATTATATCTATAATTTGTACAGATTTCTCTTTATTTTATTGCTAGAATTTCATCCCGCCATGAAGTAAAATTTTAGTTGCATACATACTATGTGAAAAACGAAGGAAACAGATTATTTTAGTATCAGAATGGTGGAGAAAAATGACTACAAAAATTTGGAAGCGCTTCAAAATAGAGTTCTCAGTTTATGTCGGTATTGGTGTAGCAGTTTCTTTAGTAAGTGCTATTAATGTGTTTTATTTTCAAAAGTTGCTAGATGCATTTGGTCAAAGCATGCCTATTCTAAATCTAGTGATTTATGGATTGACAATTATCTTCGTTCCAATATTTTCTTATCTAGAACAAAAGCCTAAAATGAAACTCCAAAGTGGTATTTTCTTTTATTTAAAAGAAATGGCATTAGACAAGATTAGTAGAATTTCCTATTCGGAATATCTAAAGATTGGTTCGGGCTCGCTTTTGCAAAAAGTTGAGGCTGGGTCAAGCGCTGGTAGAAACATTCATTTAAACTTTTACGGAAGACTTTTTAGAGAGTTAATACCAGAAACTTTTTTTAATTTGTTTTTTATAGCGATAATCGATTTAAAATTAGTTCCAGCCATTTTAATCGGCTACATTTTTATTTTTATTGTAACCAAGTATTTGTTGAAAATATTAAAAGCTATAAAAGAAAACTCACTAATCTCTGAAGAAATAATGAATAATACTTTAATACGTGGCATCACAGAAATGGTTACTTTTCGAATAAATAAACGCTATAAAAAAGAAATAGCTAACTATCACGAAATGTCAATTTCTACAACAAACAATTTAATAAAAATGACAATGATACATGAATTTTTCTTTGGCTTTTTTGCTTTTCTAGTTGCGGTCATTAAATTAGTCATCGTTATATTAACATTTGCAAACGTTATATCTATTAGTTTAGGTGGATTAGTCGCGTTGGTTACTTATGTCGATAGAGTTTATACACCAATTGCTATCTTCAATGTAGTTTTTGTCCAATATCATTTGGATAAAGTTACATATCAACGATTACAAGATTTTTATGATACTTCAAATGATGAAGGCCTCTTCATCGAAGGAGCACCTATACAATCCATAGCAACTATCAGTCTGACCAATTTAAATTTAACCATTCAAAACAAACGAATATTGAAAGATTTCAATTTAGACTTAGAGAAAGATAAAATTTTGGACTTGTTGGAGAAAGTGGAGCTGGGAAATCTTCTTTGATGAAAGTTATATTGGGATTATTCAAACCCACTAGTGGAGATATTTTTGTGAATCATAAGAATTTATCTTCGTATAATTTAAATGAATACTACGATCATATTTTCTATCTCTCACAAGATGCTCCTATTTTTCAGGGAACATTAAAAGAAAATATTGTTTTTGACAAAAATATACCAGATATTCAAGTAATAGAGGCACTAGAGAAATGTCAATTAGGACATTTTTATCATTCACTTGAAGAAGGATTAGATACACGAATTGGTGAAAAAGGTTCTAATATTTCTGGTGGAGAGAAGCAGCGTATTGCGTTTGCGAGAATGTTCTTTTCTACTGCAGAGATAATAGTGATAGATGAGGCCACTTCGGCATTGGATGAATCAACCGAAGAAAAGTTGCTCAAAGAAGTAATGAAAATATTTAAGAATAGGATCGTCCTTATGATTACCCATCGTCCGAAAAACCTTGAAATTGTTGATGAAGTAATCGTACTTAGTAATGGTTATAAAATCAGATAAGTGATTTCACCGTATACGGAGTAAATAGACTAACTACGACTAACTGGAGAGCAGCAAGGTCTGAATACGAAATAAGCTGGGAATGTTTATGCTAGTTTATTTTTTCTGCAATAACTCTCCATTTTCCTGTTTTCCGTAACTATTTAATTTCCCACTTCCAACTAATTTCCCACACGTACTATTTAAATAGTTTGTAGTTGCTTTATTCAAGGCAGGTGTTCGTATATTTTCTAATTGAAGTGTCGTTTTGTTTTTTCGTATTTTTTCCTAATTTAAGGGAAATAATTGACTTTTATAAATGATAAAGAGTACAATTATGAAAAATAAAACGAAAAAGAGGAAAAAATATGAAAAATGTTCTAAAAGAAAATAAGCAATTTGTATTAATAACCAGTCTATTAGTTGTTATTGGCTCTTTAACATCAATGATTACTCCTCTATTCATACAATATTTTAATGAAAATAAGATCAAACTAACCTATGAGATAATGCTCTTTATAGTTATAGTTATGTTGTTTTCTTTCTTATTGCAGACTTTCATGCTCGTGTATAGAGAAAATTTTGCAGCAAAGTTTAATTCGAATTATTTGTTCAAACTGATAAGTAAGCTGACTAAAATTTCTTATGATGGTTTTATTGAAAAAGAACCCACGTATTTAATTAATCGTATATTTACTTCAGTGGATTCTTTATATTTATTTTTGATTAATAGTGTATCGACTATAGTAAAGTCATGTTTTGTAATTTTGTTATCTCTAGGAATTGTTGGATTTATATCATGGAAAATTTTTTTGCTCTTATTGATATTACTTCCTTTAAATTTAGTTGGCTTTAAGCATATTAACAAGCAATTATCTATTAGAATGGAAAAAATGCAAAAAGATGCTGCAAGTGCAAATAAAGATTTAATTGTGACATTATCAAATGTGGATAATATAAAATCCCAAGCTAATGTATCTGCATTAGAACATCTGCTTAAACCAAAGATGATTGCAATGTATGATTCATTAGCAAATAATAATAAATATGCACAAGTTACTAGTAATGCTATTGTCTTTATTAATCAATTGGTTCAAAATATGACTTATATTTGGGCGAGTATATTAATTGTTCAAAATGAATTTCCTGTGGGAAATTTAATTATTCTAAGTATTGTTATTCCAATGTATTATTCCGCTTTAAGTGATTTATCTAAGGCAAATGTAGATTATAAATCTTTAACTATTTCTAGTGAGTTCATTAAGAATAATCTTGACTTATTACGTGAAGAAAATGGGGAAATAAAAATACAAAATATAAACAATATTGAGTTTAATTTCCCATCATTTTTAATAAATAAACAAATTTTTAATTATAATTTAAAAGAAGTAGTGAATAAAGGGGATATAGTTTATATAGAAGGAGATTCTGGTAGTGGAAAAACTTCTCTATTGAGACTGATGTTGAAATTTAGAAAATCTAAAGGAATAAAGATCAATGGATTAGAAATTAACAGCTTGGAAAATTCAAGTTTAAGGAATAAAATTGCTTATATTTCACAAGATCCAACGATTTTGTCTACGTCATTAGAAAATAATATAGGAATGGGAAGAAAACTAACCAGAGATGAAAAATATTTGATTGAAACATCTGGTATTTTAAGTCCGATATTTAAAGAAAAGCATTGGGATAGTGTATTATTAGAAAATGGTGCGAATTTATCTGGAGGAGAAAAACAAAGAATTGCAGTATGTAGATTAATTATATCTGATGCAGAATTATATATTTTAGATGAAAGCATTAGTAATATAGATAAAGAATCTGCAAATGCAATATTGAATTTCATTACAATCAAATCACAAGAGAAAATTATTTTATATACAACCCATGATAAATCATTCAAGAAATACGCGAACAAAATTATTAATGTAAGGAGATAAACTATGAATCACGATTTGCTAAGTGTATCTGAAGTTGCGGATGCATTGGGAGTAACTACAAGAACTATTAGAAACTACTTGTCTGATGGTAAATTAAAAGGGCAAAAGATTGGTGGACAATGGAAATTTTTGAAATCCGAAGTGTATCGTTTTATAGGTCAGTCAGTTGAGAACCCTGTTACTAACTTTTTTGAAAACGAGAATCATTTTAAAACGGGTTCAATACTCGTCATTAATATTCCAATCTCTAGTATGAGGTTAGTTGAAAATTTAAAAAATGATTTGTTGAATCAATATAACAATGTATACGATGGAGAAAACCGACAGTTCTTTTATCAGGCAATTTCTAAAGAACAAGCCAGAGTAATAATACAAGGCCCTATAGAATACGTAGCTAGTTTTGGTGACTGGATAAATAATAGGCTAAGAAGTTATTCTTGAGAATCATTGATATTTATGATTGTTCAAATGAACATAATGAACAGTGTGAAATAGTGATGCAATGCATGGACCGTTTATCATTTTCGTTGTTGAAATAAGGAGCAACTGAAAATCATCGGTGCTAACTGCAAACAAAAAAACAACGTCCCAAGAACGTTGTTTTGAGAAAGCCACTTGACGGGCTTGAACCGTCGACCTCATCCTTACCATGGATGCGCTCTACCAACTGAGCTAAAGCGGCTTGTTATTTAACACAAGATATAGAATACCTGAAAGCCTGCTGTTTGTCAATTCCATTTTTTCAAGAGTACTGGGATTTTTTGTCAAAAAAGGTGAACAACAAGACAAAGAAGCAAAAATTTCTTTTTTCACTTGCCAACTTATCTGAATATTTGCTATATTACAGGTAGATTCTTCCGGCATAGCTCAGTTGGTAGTAGCGCATGACTGTTAATCATGATGTCGTAGGTTCGAGTCCTACTGCCGGAGTCATAAATAAAACGTCCCCATTGATGAAAAGATGATGGATGGGTAAAGCAAACCCCCCTGAAATTCAGGGGGGTTGCTTTATAGATAGATTCAACAGTTTATCTCCTTGCGGCTACTTGTTTTTTGGATAAGCAAAGCAGTCGACATAGGGAAGTCACTTTATTTCAGAGACTCGATAGTTGTCTGCTGCTTTACGATGCTTATATGTTGACCTACCCCACAGTGATTTATTGGAAAATGACTCATTCGACTATTGCGCAAGTCAAGACCCAGTTTCCTTAAAAAGGTGTCCAAAGTGGATAAAGAAGATGAGAGGGATTCTATGGACAACAGCATTACATTTACAAATAGAAATGAATTTCGTGACTGGCTTCAAGAGTATGGTGTATCAAGTGAAGGGGTTTGGCTTTTGATCGGAAAAGCTGGCGGTCCTAAGACGATAAAGGCTCACGAGGCACTTGAAGAAGCGCTTTGTTTTGGCTGGATCGATGGCGTCATGCAAAAGATTGATGATAAAACATACAAGAAATACTTTGCGAGGCGCAGAAAGAACAGCAAGTGGTCAGAAAAAAACAAAGCACTAGCTGAAACATTGGAAAGCCAAGGACTAATGACTGATTATGGTCGAAGAAAAATAGAAGAGGCCAAGAAAAACGGTCAATGGGATGCGGTTCAGTCTCCAAAGATTTCGGAGGAACAAATCTATACCGTAGCAAGCTTATTAAAGAAACATGAGGCAGCTTATACAAATTTCCAAGCAATGTCTCTCTCTGTCAAAAAGACCTACACGCGGGCATACTATGATGCAAAAACCGACACTGGACGCGAAAAGCGTTTGTCTTGGATGATTGAACGGCTAGCGAAGAATCTGAAACCAATGTAGCGATTTTTGGGACTGTGCCATAAGTCTCCTACAAGTAACACTATCCGAACATTAATGATTATTGCTCCTGCGGTGCAGGGACTCCTCGTCGCAAAAGTCAGAGGAATCTATCCTAGCAACAGACTATTATTCGGTTTAACTTGTTGGATGATGACATATGGCACAGTCCTGATAGCTAAGAAGCATGAAAAATCAAGCGAAGCGACTCGGGCAATTTTTACTAATTGCAGGTGTCGCTTCGCTTGTTTGTCTTGCTTGCTAAATATCTTCTTATTGCCTACTGAAGCTTTTGCTCCAGAGTCTCATACAGTTTGACGGTCTCAGAGGCGTCTTTGTTCGTATAGTAGATCGTGATATCGGCTGTCGAGAGCCGAAGAATGGGTTGCGATCGTTTGTCCATGAATAGTTTCGCAGATTGACCAGCAACGTTAAAGTTGCCTGTCAGGTAATGATCTGTCGCCATCCCCATTGTGCGAACCGTTGGCTCTGGAAGTGTATCAACAAGCGTGACTGTTCTGATTTCATCCAACGGAATCGTTTGTCGGCTAGCTAATGGGGCATCAAACTGTACGGATTGATCTGTCATCTCTCCACTTATTGCATCAGGATTAAAATCTAATTGATACAAAGGAACGATAGTGACAACCATGATCGCGATCATCAGAATGCCGGTGCCGATTGCTAAACCTTTTCCGGTCTTTTTGCCTAAATTGATACCGATATTCAACCCCACGCGGTCAGGGACAAATAATCGAGGATCTGTTGGATTAATGTACACGCCATAACGCCAATAACGGTCTTCATCATAATACCGTTGTTCCGTAGAAGCCAACAATTGATCTTGTTTTTTTCGTAATCGCAGCAATAGCCCAAAAGGAACGACCATCAAGAAGACCAGTAACAAGACGAAAAGAACAGCGGATAACTCTCCAACTACCCCCGTCAACTGGGTCGAGAGCAGTGGAACAAAAAACAATAGCAGTGTGCCCGTGCTCATTAAGACGACCAGAAGGGACCAATAGAATTTCGTTAAATCATTGAACTGTTGATTGATTTGAAAATCCTTCGTCAATGGACGTACTGGTAAGCGGCGAATCACTTGCCATAAATAGAGGAAAAGCAAAAAGATCAAGCAGTTGATGAGGCTGAATAGCCAACCGGGTCCGTTCTCCGCGGTAGGGAAATAAATTACACCAGCAATGACTAATAACAATGATGGAAGAAAACTGACTAATGGCAACAGTTTTCTATTTTTTTGCTGGATCAATTTGGTGTCTACTAAAACAGGATCGATAGGGAGTCCCCAGTTCTTATGCTCAATTAGTTCGTGCATTTTTCCAATATAATGAATTTGTAAGACGTAGCTTGCCCCCAGAAGCAAAAACAAGAGCAGCCAGAAAAAGGTCATGAGGATAGAGCCATATAAATTGAACAAAAAAATCAGACTTGCTACACTTAAGATACCGACAAACTGCATAATACGGCGGCGGTATTCAGCAACTAACGCCAAAACGTCCGGATGCTGCAAGTGATCAGGAGATAATGTATTTTCCAATAATACGTTTTTGTGGGGCTTACTGAGCAGATTCATTGTAAAAGCGATAGAAAAAATGACGATCAGATTTATGCCAAAGAAAATGTAATTCATTTCAATTCGGTCCTTTCAGAAAACTGTTCTAAACATTGCTGAATATCGGCAATGATCGCTGCTTCGCTTTTTCCGTGAATCAATGCAGAGGCTACTTGCAGCTGCAGCTGTTGTTGATAATATTCTTCTTCGGAGAAGGTAAAGCTGCGAGGCGCTGCGACAGCAGTTCCTTTGCGCCGATCGGTAATCAGCAGCCCGTCTTCTTTCAGTGAATTATAGGCTTTAGAAATAGTCATCGTGTTGATGCCAATCTCTTCTGCAAGTTGACGGACAGAGGGAAGTAGTTCGCCGACAGCTAATTCGCCTGTTGCGATCCCAAGAATGATTTGATCGCGTAATTGTTGATAGATGGGTGTATTGCTTTGAGGTTTGATTTCGAATTGCACTGGCGCTCTCTCCTTTGTATTATCTATATTAATACAAATAGATGGAACATGCAATCAATAATCATCCTCTCTATAAGGAACTCACTTCGCAGCATTAGGAGTAATAAACTGAAATTTTTCGTTGCTGTTTTGCAATCACTTTGTTATCGCAGTGACTGAATATTACGGTATGCTTTTAGTTAGAAAAAATAAAGGAGGAGACATTATGAGCCACTCCCCGAGGACGGCTTACTTCGATAATGCAAAATTTTTATTAATGATTTTAGTGGTTTTCAGCCACTTATTGCAACCATTCATTGGTGATCACAAGTTTTATCATGATCTGTACTATTTTATTTTTACCTTTCATATGCCAGCCTTTGTTTTTTTAGCAGGTTATTTTGCCAAACCGCTCACAAAAGGTTCAAAAGTTCGAGATCTGGTCAAAAAGTTTCTACTTCCTTATGTGTTTTTTCAACTTTTTTATACAGTTTATTACTGGGTGATTGGACTTGACGCGTCGTTGAATATTCAGCTGCTCAACCCTCAATGGGCATTGTGGTTCTTACTCAGCATGTTCTTTTGGCAGCTTTCTCTCGTCTTTTTTCAGAAAATGACTGCCAGAAAAGCCATCTTGCTTAGTGTGCTGCTGAGCATTTTTGCTGGTTACCTCCCTTTTATTAATCAAGTTCTGACACTGCAGCGGACATTTGTCTTTCTACCATTTTTTATCATCGGTTTTTATTTTCCTAAAAATGAGATGCAGTTTTTACAAGGAACACGAATAAAAAAAATCAGTCTGGTTTTCTTGCCGATTATCTACTTGTTTATTGCGCTTTTCCATGGGATGAATAAGTACATGGTCTTTGGCTCGAAACCTTATGAAGACTATCTGAGCTATCCATTGTTCGGAGGACCATTACGAGGGGTGTTCTTTGTGATTGGACTGCTGGGGATCATTGGTTTTCTGCGACTCGTCCCACGGCAACAGCTGTTTTTTACCAAATGGGGCAAGAACACACTGTTAGTCTATTTGCTGCAAGGGATCTTTATTAAAGGATTGAGAGCACTGGCAATCACTGAACTAAACTTGTCACTGCTCGGATTTATGGCGTTGATCGTCGTCAGTGTTTTACTGACGATCCTATTAGCCAGCAGACCTGTTCGGCAGTTCTACGCCCGTTTTGAAGAAGGGATTTCTTTTGTCCTATTGGGCTTGGGTATCTTCATGATTGCGAACTGAATCTAAATGGAAACACCGCCTTCGCAAGTTTGGATCTGCCAGACTTTTGCTCAGGCGGTTGTTATTTGATTTGGACAAGAGTAAAATGAAGAGAATAAAGTGAAAGGATGGAGAAATATGTCAGAAATTTCCAAAAATACTACTGAAAAATTTGCTGAAGCGTATCAGCAAAATAACAAGCAAAATGCACTGCAAAGAGGCGTGGTCAAAAACGGGATCACTGCTTCAGCAGAAACGATTCAAGGCCATGTCAACAATGTACCAGTCTTTTCAGTTGATGTGACGACTGGCAAAGTGTCAAACCAAAAACAATCAGGTCGCTGCTGGATGTTTGCAGCATTGAACACATTCCGTCACAAAATGTTGAATGCCTTTAATTTGAAGGACTTTGAATTGTCACAGAACCATACTTTTTTCTGGGATAAATATGAAAAAGCCAACTATTTTTATGAAAATGTCTTGGCAACAGCACAAGAGCCTTTATCTAGCCGCAAGGTTGCTTTCTTGCTGCAAACACCCCAACAAGATGGCGGACAATGGGATATGATCGTGTCGATCTTTCAAAAATATGGTGTCGTGCCAAAAGCAGTGATGCCAGAAAGCAGTAATTCATCGAATTCCCGTGACTTGAACAACTACTTGAACAAAAAATTGCGCAAAGATGCTGGGACATTGCGCCAATTAGTGGCGGATGGACAATCCGAAGCAGCTATTCAAGAAGCAAAAGAAGGGATGCTACAAGAAATCTACAATTTCTTAGCGACTTCTTTGGGGACTCCACCAGAAACGTTTGACTTTGAATACCGTGATGAAGAGAAAAATTATCATATTGATCGCGGACTGACGCCGCAAACATTTTATGACAAATATGTAGGGGTAGATCTGGATGATTATGTAAGCATCATCAACGCCCCTACTGCTGACAAACCTTATAACAAGTCCTATACAGTGGAAATGTTGGGGAACGTTGTTGGAGGTAAAGAAGTGAAATATTTGAATGTGGATATGGAAACATTCAAAAAATTGGCGATTGCCCAATTAGAACAAGGAGAATCTGTCTGGTTTGGCTGTGATGTTGGGCAATCTTCTACCCGTGATTCTGGAATCATGGCATTGGATGCGTATGATATGAACGACTTATTCGATATCGATTTCACGATGACGAAAGCTCAACGTTTAGATTATGGTGAAAGTCTGATGACCCATGCGATGGTCTTGACTGGTGTGGACATCGTTGATGGCAAATCAACAAAATGGAAAGTCGAAAACAGCTGGGGAGAAAAAGTCGGTACCAATGGATTTTTTGTAATGAGTGATGAATGGATGGATGAGTACACCTATCAAATCGTTGTTCGCAAGGAATTTTTGACGGCCGAACAACTCGCTGCTTTTGAAGCAGAGCCGCAAGTCTTAGCTCCTTGGGACCCTATGGGAGCTTTAGCATAATGAAGAAATGAAAAGCTGTGGGCGTATGTTAAGAGACGATCGAACAAATTTTACGAGGACTGAGATAGAAACGGTTCATTTTCTATCAGGTAGACCAATTTGTTTGATGGACCGTTTATTAGCTGCGCTGTCACAGCTTTTTTTGTCCATTTTTATGATCTTTAGCAGAAAAATGTGAAACTTATTAATTGTAAGATCGCCATTCTTTCTATAAAATAAAACAGTCACTAATGATGCCACACGTCTCATTAGAGTGAACTGTTGAAGAATGGTCACTGGGAACCTTTACTTCCACTGACAGACTTTGTCATTTTACTTAATGTTAAAGGAGGAGACTAATGACAAATCTGTTTATAGTTATTGTTGTACTTATTTTTGCTGCCCTTATTTATGGGTTCTACCTGATGCAAAAGCGTCATCTGAAATTCTCTACACGAGTGTTTACAGCGTTGTTTGTCGGGATACTTTTTGGTGGTATCTTACAGGCGATCTTTGGAACTGGCTCGGAAGTGATCACCCAATCACTAGAGTGGATCACAATGGTGGGGAACGGCTATGTAGCACTGCTGCAAATGTTGATCATGCCATTGGTTTTTGTTTCGATCGTCGGGGCATTTACCAAGATGAAAGAAAGCGAAAAAATCAAAAAAATCAGCTTTACTGTGTTGGCTACTTTGTTGGGCACGACAGCAATCGCTGCACTGATCGGAATCGTGATGGTTATGTTGTTTGGTTTAGACGGTGCGAGTTTTACTGAAGGCGCAGCGGAGACCGCACGGATCGCTGAGTTGGCAGAACGTTCTACCCAAGTCCAAGACTTGTCAATTCCTCAACAGATCGTATCCTTTATTCCGAATAATGTTTTTGCCGATCTAGCTGGGACACGTTCAACGAGTACGATTGGAGTGGTAATTTTTTCTGCTTTTGTAGGGATTGCCTACTTAGGGGTGAAGAAAAAAGCCCCGAAAGAGGCGCAAACGTTTGCTGATCTAATGGATAGCTTGTACAAGATCGTGATGCGAATCGTCACACTTGTGTTGCGGTTGACTCCTTATGGTGTATTGGCGTTGATGACAAATGTTCTAGCATCAAGTGATTTCGAAGCGATCCTAAATCTTGGGAAATTTATTTTAGCTTCTTATGCAGCATTGATCATTGTCTTGCTCGTTCATTCCTTGTTGTTAGCGAGTGTAAAAGTCAATCCAATTACTTATTTCAAGAAAGCTTTTCCAGTGTTAAGTTTTGCATTTACTTCACGCTCAAGTGCCGGTGCGTTGCCATTGAATATCGAAACGCAAACAAAAGCGCTAGGTGTCGACGAAGCAACCGCCAATTTTGCTGGTAGCTTTGGCTTGTCAATTGGACAAAATGGCTGTGCTGGTGTGTATCCGGCGATGTTAGCCACGATCGTAGCGCCTACGGTAGGAATCAATGTCTTTGATTGGCAGTTTATCCTGCTTTTGGTGGCGGTCGTAACCATCAGTTCTTTTGGTGTTGCTGGTGTCGGTGGTGGGGCAACCTTTGCTTCATTGATCGTTTTAGGATCAATGAACTTGCCGATCGCAATCGTTGGTCTAGTCATTTCTGTTGAACCACTGATCGATATGGCTCGAACACTGGTTAATGTCAGTGACAGCATGGTTGCCGGTGTGGTGACTAGCAGTCGTATCCATGAACTAGATCGTGCAACACTTGAAAGTCAAACTGCTGTGATTGATGCCGATTGATTCAAGTAGAAGCCGCTACTAAAATCAAGTGATAACAAAAGAGTGTTTATTAAGAAAGACTGCGTGTGGTCTTTCTTTTTTTGTGACCAAAAATCAGAGTCACTATTGTTATTATGTGTCATTATGGCTTACTCTGACCGCTATCTTTAGTAGATGAGAGAATAATAAAGAAATATTCACCGCTTTTTTTATGGGTTTCTGCTATACTTTTTGTATACAGGCGCAGGAGGGATCAAGATGACATAACTGATTCAGTTAGAAAATGCAGCAAATGTCAGAGAATTAGGCGGTTATAAAACGACATCAGGGAAGACCATTAAGCGGAAAAAACTGATTCGTAGTGCCGCGATCAATGAGCTGTCTGAGACAGATCAAGCAACATTGAGCAACTATGGCATCAATCAAATCATTGATTTTCGTTCCTATGAAGAAGCCAAAGCACAGCCAGATCAGCCAATCCGTTATGCCCAGCAGTTCTTTTTGCCGATTTTTAGCGAAGATGAAACGATGGTTTCCTTATCACCAGAGACATTGAAGCAAAAGCTGGCAGATGGGGATGATGCAGAAGATCAGATGAAGAAGGTATATCGCCACTTTGTCGAAAGTCCGCATGCTCGAAAGCAATACCGTCATTTTTTTGACTTGGTATTAGAAAATGCGGAAGCAGGAGCAACCCTATTTCATTGTACAGCAGGGAAAGATCGAACAGGCTTCGGGGCATTTCTGCTCTTATCTTTATTAGAGGTGGATCAATCAACTATCAAACAAGACTATCTGGCAACGAATCGCTATCTGGGGCCTTTTTTAAAAGAGAAATTTGCCCCTATGGCGCAGCAAATGCCGCCTGAAGTTCTTGAAGCCATCACCACATTGATGAGTGCAAAAGAAAGTTTTCTTGATGAAAGTTTAGCAGCGATCAAAAAAGAATTTGGCACGGTGGATCAGTATTTAAAAGAAGGACTGGCAATCACAAAAGACGAAAAAGAGTATTTTCACGCCCACTTTACCGAGTAAAGGATGTGTCCAACATGAATCAGGAATTGCTTGCCCAGTTTGGGTTATCCGGAACATTAACGCCGATCAGCGGGGGTGACGTGAATCAGACGTTCCGGTTGCGGTCAGAAGAAAGACAGTATTTCTTGAAGTATCATCCAGGAGTATCCCAGCAGTTTTTTCAAGCAGAAGCAGCAGGATTGGCACAATTACGTCCCTATGTTCGCGTACCCGCCGTTTATCAATATGGAGATAACGAACATGGCGCCTACCTTTTGCTAGAATGGATCGATGTTGGTGAAGGTGATCAAGAGTCGATCGCCACTGCTTTAGCTGAGATCCATCGGCAAACAAGCCCAACGTTTGGATTTGAACAGGACAACTTTATTGGCTTATTGCCGCAGGTGAATCCCGCGGCAGAGGATTGGGTGAGTTTTTATACCACGTGCCGCTTAGACGTTCAGGTGGAATTGGCCAAGTTAGGAAATCATTGGAATCCTCGCCGAGAAGATAAGTACCTAAATCTGAAAGAAACGCTGTATCAAGAGTGGTCAGGTCGACAGGTTCAACCTTCTTTACTGCATGGTGACTTTTGGCGCGGCAATGTGCTGTTTGATCAGAAGGGTGATCCAGTTTTCATTGATCCGGCTGTATCCTTTGGTGATCGCGAACTTGATCTGGCGATGGCGCAATTATTCGGCGGATTTCGTCCGGAATTTTTCCAACGCTATCAGCAAGTCTTCCCGCTGGAAAAAAATTGGCAAGAGCGGGTTCCTGTGTATCAGTTGTACTATTTATTGGTTCATTTGAATCTATTCGGTGAAAGTTACGGCAATAATGTAGATGAGATTTTGAGTAGATATTAGGAGGCATTTGGCAAGATGGTAGCAAAGTATCAAAAAGAACATGAAGTCGCTTATTATGAGTGCGATATCAATCAGACAATGACGTTTCCAGCAATGTTGGGAGTGGCAATCAAAGTATCCGAAGAGCAAAGTGCAGTATTGGAGCGTGGGCCAGAATACATTCGCTCTTTTGGACTGACATGGATCATTACTACTTACCATATCACGGTCAATCGGTTGCCGATGGTCGGGGAACAGATCATGGTCTCAACACAAGCAAAAGAATACAATAAATATTTTTGCTACCGCTATTTCTGGCTGCACGACGCCCAAGGAAATGAATTAGTGAAGATCGAGTCGGTTTTTGCATTGATGGATTTGGCAACACGCAAAGTCAGCAGTGTTCCAGATGAGATCGTCGCTCCTTTTGAAAGTGAGAAAATCAAGCGCATCAAGCGCTATCCTAAAATCAATTCCCCAGAAAAAGGACATTTTTTACCTTATCGGGTTCGGTTTTATGATATCGACAGCAATCAGCACGTCAACAATGCAATGTATTTTAATTGGCTGCTGGATGTTTTAGGCTATGAATTTTTGACGACGCATCAGGTGAAGGAAATAACGATTCGTTTTGACCGAGAAGTTGAGTACGGGAACTTGGTAGAAAGTCATTTTGAAACGATTCGGGATGAGAACCATTTGGAAACATTACATGAGATCAGAATCGGAGAGACGACGTACTGCGAAGCCGCAATGAAGTGGCATGAACGAACAAAAAATAATGAAAACAACTAACCGCACTGACAATCGTCTGTTCTTAGCGATTGACCTTCTCTTAAAAAAGGTCAGTTGCTAAGAACAAGCGAAGGTGCGGTTTTTTGTCAGTTTAGTTTCTAAAAAAGTCAACAATCAGTTTTCCATAAAGTCGTGTAATTCAACTAATGGCAGCCGACGATTTTTGGCGATCAGCAATTTGATTCGGGCTTTTTGACTGTTGATGCTATTGCAAAAGATGACTCCCATCTCCTGCAGTTCTTTTCCGCCTCCAGAATAACCATAGACAGGTTCGGCAATACCGTTGAAACAGCGGGAGACTAGTACGACTGGGATTTGTTTCGCCAGTAATTTTTTTAGCGGCGGTAATGTTTGGGGTGGTAGATTGCCAGCTCCGAGGGCTTCAATGACCAATCCATCGATATTGGATTCTGCTAAGGCCTCAAAAAGTTCTCCATGCATGCCGGCATAGGCTTTAACGATCGGAATCAAGCCATCGACCCGATCAACATCCAATTGGCGACTCTCTAATAGTTCCTGCATGAATAATATTCGATTTTTTGTGACCAGCCCAATGGGACCTAGTGTTGGCGTGCGAAAAGTTGCAACATTCGTTGTATGCGTCTTTGTGACATAACGAGCAGAGTGGATTTCGTCATTCATAACGACTAGAACACCCTTTTTTTGAGCATCATCACATTTTGCTACGCGAATGGCACTTTCAAAATTATATAAACCGTCACTGCCGACTTCATTACTGGAGCGCATGGCACCTGTAATGACGATAGGCAGCTGATTGCCGATCGTTGTATCTAGAAAAAAGGCAGTTTCTTCTAATGTATCTGTTCCGTGAGTGACAACTACGCCATCGATTCCACTTAAATGAGCCAACTGGATGCGTTCTTTGATTTGCAGCATTTGCTCAGGTGCAATGTGAGGACTAGGTAGATTAAAGATATCTTCAACGATCAGTTCAACATCGTCATCGATATGGATAGGGGCGTCCATCAATGGGTTTGTGACGTCTGGACTGACACCACCGGTCAACACATCTTCTTTCATGGCAATGGTGCCACCTGTATGCAAAACGAGGATTTTTTTCATTTTTGTCACCTCAAAGATTATTTTACTCATAACTCCAAAACTATTGTATACTAATCAAATAAGAAAACAAGCAAGGTGAGGAAAAATGATTCGAATTGGTTGTACGACATTTAGTGAACATGGTTCTCTTGTTCAGAGAAAAACATCAAAACTTTTTGAATATGCCAGTGTCTTTCCTGTGGTTGAACTGGATACGTCTTATCATTATTTACCCAAAGAGAAGGATGTGCGGAATTGGTTGACGCAGGTACCGGATAACTTCCATTTTATTCTTAAAGTGCATCAAAGCGTAACGACACAAGGTGATTTGCCGGAAGGTATGTCTATGGCAGAAGCACTAACAGCTTTCAAGCAGGCGATTCAACCTATGGTGGATGCTGGCCGGCTTTATTGTTTGCTGGCACAATTTCCCAACCGGTTTAAGTGTACGAAAGAAAGTGTGGCGTATTTAGATGAAGTACGTCAGTGGTTTGCAGCGTATCCGGTGGCAATCGAGTTGCGGGATAATAGTTGGTATCAGCCAGAGTTCCGCTCTTCGATGCAAGCCTATATGCGCAAGCAAAAGTTCTCGTTGGTTATTGTTGATGAGCCCAAGAAACTCTCCACTACGGTTCCTTTAGAACCGCTAGTGACTAACCCGGCATTTGCCGTATGTCGTTTTCATGGCAGAAATGATGTTGGTTGGACAGCTACCGGACCTGACGCCAAAAAGAATCGGACGCTCTATCGCTACAATGAGAAAGAATTAAGTGAACTACGTCAAGCAGTCGAAGAAACAGCGGCTCACGCACAAGAAGTTGCTGTTATTTTTAACAATAATGCTGGCGGTGATGCGGCGGACAATGCCCGCGCGTTGATCGAAGCCATGCAAATCGATTACCAACAACTGAATCCTAGCCAATTGGAGCTATTTTGAGGAGTTATATGATTAAAGCAATTTTTTTTGACATCGATGGTACATTGATCGCAGATAACGGGAAAGCGATGGCAAGTACCCGAGCAGCGATCAAAGAAGCCAGAAAACAAGGTGTTTTATGTGGCGTGGCGACAGGCCGCGGACCTGTAGAATTAGAGAAAGTCATCGATTATTTAGATTTGGATATGTTCATCACCTATAATGGGCAGTTTGTCTACACCAAACAAAATTTGATTTATGCCAAACCTTTCTCGAAGAACATCCTTGAAGAAATTGTTGCATATGCAGATGAAAATTATCGGCAGGTAATGTTTGGCGGAGAAACCAAAGTGGCTGGCAGCTTGACGATTCGTTTGAGTCAATCACCAGTGATGCAACGTTATTTGCGATTCGTCCCAAAGAAGTTTCCCGTTGGGGTGCTAAAAAAATTGCTGCAGCGATTCAGTCCAAATCGAAATGCCAAACGGTATCAGTCTCTGGATATTTTGCGGGAACCAATTTATCAGTGCATTATGCTGAGTCCCGAATCAGAGAAAGAAAAGCTAAAGCAAAAACTGCCTTCCTGTGATTTCAAACGCTCCAATGCCTATTCAGTGGATATCGTCCCCAAGAAAGGCTCGAAAATGAAGGGAATCCATGAGTTTTTGGCTTATGAAGGGATCGCGATCGAGGAAGCCATGGCTTTTGGGGATCACGAAAATGATATCGAGATGTTGAAAGGTGTTGGTATTGGGGTGGCTATGGGGAATGCGCAGCAAGTGGCAAAGACAGCGGCCAATTATGTAACAGCATCTAATAATGAAGATGGTATCGCTCAGGCTCTGAAACACTATGGCATCATCGAATAACACATAACTAGAGGAATAAATGGAATACACGAATTGATTGAGTGAGATCAACGGAGGAGGAAAGAAGATGAGTCCTTTTGAAATGACAGAAGAATTTCATCAAACCTTTGACCCGACACGTCCGGAGCAACCACGGCCATTCACACCAGAAAAGGCCAGTTTCCGTGCAGGGTTCAAAGTAGAAGAATTAGTTGAGTTTTTGTATGCAGCGGCCAACAATGATCCCGAGCAGTTCGCACAGTCAGTGGCGGATCTGCATCAGGGAATCGAGCAAGCAAAAGAAAAGATCACTAGCAAACAAAAACCAGTGACGGATACGTTAGTCGAGCAAGTCGATGCCTTATGCGATCTTTTGTATTTCACCTATGGCTCTTTTTCACTATTGGGTGTCGATCCGGCACCAATTTTGAAAATCGTTCATGAAGCCAATATGGGGAAACTTTTTCCAGATGGCATGCCCCATTACCATCCTGTGACTCATAAAGTCATGAAACCTGCGGATTGGGAAGAACGTTTTGCTCCAGAGCCCCGCATCAAAGCTGAAATTGAACGTCAGATCGTAGCAAAAATGAAGAGTTGACTTGAAACGAGTGAACACCCATAAAAATAAGATGACCTTTGCAAAATCATTCGCAAGGGTCATCTTGTTTTTTTGTTCTAAGTGTATTTGAGGGGCGGCTTTGTTGGGAAAGGCCACTGACTATCAATCAAAAAAGGTATAATACAAAGTTCGAACAGCGGCTTTCTCTTGTTCTTTATGGATACCAAACATAATACTGACCTCGGAAGAACCTTGGTTGATCATTTCCAAGTTGATGTTCTTGCGGGCCAATGCAGCTGTGCTGTCTGCAGTGATCCCCACTCGTTGGCGCATCCCTTCGCCAACGACTACGACCATGGATAAGTCGTGGGTCATTCGTAATTCATCTGGATCGATCTCATAAGCGATCTTGCGCAGCAATTCTTCTTCCAACACCGGATTTAATTGATTGGCTCTCATAATGATCGAGATATCATCGATTCCGGACGGCATATGCTCATAGTTTAAATCAAATTCTTTGAAAATCTCAAGGACGCGTAAAGTAAAACCAACTTCTCGGTTCATCAAGTATTTACGGATGTAGATCATACAGAAGCCTTCATCACTAGCAACACCGACAACTGGTTGTGTCAAGTTGTTCCGTTGGTTGGTAATCATGGTTCCTGGATGTGTGGGATTATTCGTATTTTTGATAACGACGGGAATCTTTGCCCGATAAGAAGGCATCAACGCTTCATCGTGCAGCACCGTGAATCCGGCATACGAAAGTTCCCGCATTTCTCGATAAGTCAGTTCTTTGATGGGTTCTGGGTGATGGACATAACCTGGATGAGCCGAAAAAATACCATCGACGTCTGTAAAGTTCTCATAAAGCGTCGCGTTGACACCAGCAGCTACCAATGCACCAGAAATATCTGATCCGCCTCGAGAGAAAGTACAGATTTCTCCATCCTCCGTATACCCAAAAAATCCTGGGATCACTAAAATTTCTTCTGTTTCTGCCCAGGCATTGATTTTTGTGTAAGATGCTGGCAAGATCCGGGCGTTTTGGGGTTCATCAGTGACTAAGATCCCTAGCTCCTCTGGGTTTAAGTAACGTGCTGCTAGACCGGATGCTTGTAAAATTCCGGCAATCAAACGAGCGTTATTGTCTTCTCCACTAGCTAAGATCTTGTCATGAAAATGTGGGTCATCATTAGGCGACAATGTCAGAAACTGCTGTAAAGCACTTTGGATCTCTGCCAATAATTCAGGCGCCACTTGAAAAGGGGCAGCGATGGCAGCATAACGCGCATAAATTTCTGTTAATAAGGGACGGACATCTTTTGATGCAGCTAGTCCTTCACAAGTGGCTAATAAAAGATCAGTCACTTTGGTATCGTCTGCATGGCGTTTACCGGGGGCAGAAACAACAACAAAACGGCGTTGTGGATCTGCTTGGATAATATCAACTACTTTTTGCACTTGCTCGGCTGAAGCGAGCGAACTACCACCAAATTTTGCTACTTTCATCTTGCATTACTCCTGTTCAAGCTTTTTTCTAGAGTACAGTGTCAAAAGTGAGAAATCAAGGCATTTCTTAAAAAAGGCACCAAAAAACAGGAAAAAGCTTTTTTGATTTCGGCTTTTCCAAGGAAATTTAGAGAGAGCTTGTTAAAAAAAGAATGAAAAATTGGAGGAAGTCGCAAAAAAGTCAATCTTTTTTGCCGCAATTTAATGCTTGATTTTTTTCTTTATGCTATAATCTAGCGTAGATGCTTTTTTTGAAAAGGGACAAGTGGGTCCTTTTATTTGAGATACCTTACATACCCAAAAACGGATCTGTGAAAACGCGGATTTCATACGAAAAGTGTAGATTTGAAAATTGGAGGAACCATAAAATGGGAACTAATATCATCTTTGGAATCGTTATTGCCATTGTCGTCATCGCGGCGATCTTATATGCGATCGGTTACTTTATGCGAAAGAAAAATCAGGAGAAACTGGATGTCTTAGAGAAACGTAAAGAAAACCTGTTTGATCTGCCGGTCATTGAAGAAGTCGATGAAGTGAAAAAAATGCATTTGGTGGGTCAAAGCCAAAACACATTCCGAGAATGGAACCAGCAATGGACAGATATTTCCACCTCCTCATTTGCGGAACTGGAAAGCCAAATCTTTGAAGTCGAAGAGTTGAATGAACGGATTCGCTTTTTCAAAGCTAAAACAGCGATCGAACAAGCGGAAGCAACCATGGATGATATGGAACGTCAAGTCGAAGAGATTCGTGCCGGCTTGAAAGAACTTCGTGAAAGTGAAGAACGCAATTCCCTAGAAGTCCAAAAAGCATTGGATGTTTATGAAGATTTGAAGAAAAACTTGCGGGAGCATGGAGAGGAATTTGGTCCAGCTTATAACGAACTGCAAAAGCAAATCAAAAATATCGAGATTGAATTCACTCAATTTGTTACGCTGAATACTTCCGGTGATCCGGTCGAAGCTCGGGAAGTTTTAGAACAAGCAGAGCAACACACCTATGAAGTCGAAGATTTGATGAAACGAATCCCAGCTGCTTATGAAGAGCTGAATCGTACGTTCCCTGATCAATTAAAAGAAATCCAAGATGGATACAAAAAATTATTGGATCAAAAATACGTCTTTCCTGAAGCTAACTTCCAAGAAGATATCAACCGCGTGAAAAAACGGGTTGAAAATTCTATGAATGATTTAGCCAAAACAGAAGTTGCTTCTGTGGAGGTAGCTAATCGGGATACAGCTAGTGACATCGATGCTTTGTATACGGTAATGGAACGTGAAATCAATGCGAAGAAATATGTTCTTAAAAATCGTCAAGTGATTGTTGACTACATCGATCATGCGACGAAAAACAATCGTCAATTATTGATTGAGTTGGATCATACCGCTCAAAGCTATACATTGAATCATAATGAATTAGGTCGGGTTCGTGGCTTCCAAACAGAAGTCGATGAATTGGCTCGCCGCAACAATGAATACTTGCCGCAGTTGGAAAACCATGAGATTCCTTATTCAGAAGTACAAAGTTTTTATAAAGATGCTTACAAAATTTTAGATGATGTCGAAGCGCAACAAGTTGAAATCGATGAAGCGCTAAGTGATCTACGCCGTGGTGAAAAGGTCGCACAAGAGAAAGTAGAGAACTTCGAATTTCGTTTACGTAACCTCAAACGTTTTGTTGAGAAACAGCGTTTGCCAGGCTTACCAGGGGAATACTTAGAATTCTTCTTTGTCGCAACTGACCGAGTGGAAGAATTAGGCAAAGAATTGAATAAAATTCGGATCAACATGCAAGAAATCAATAAATTGGTTTCAGTTTGTGAAGAAGATTTAGACATGCTTGATGAACAAACGAAAGATTTAGTGGATGCAGCTGCATTGACAGAACAAATGATGCAATATGCAAACCGTTACCGTCATTCACATGCCGACATCAAAGCAGCGATTGATAAGAGTTTGTATCTGTTTACGAAAGAGTATCGTTATCAAGATGCATTAGATGAGATCGGGACAGCTTTGGAACGCGTCGAACCAGGTGCTTTCAAGCGGATCGAGAACTTCTATTTCAAGAATCGTGATTTAGTATAAAGCAAAAGCCAGCAGTGAAAAACTGTCTGGCTTTTTTAGTGAATTGGCGGATTCTCTACCGACAAATCGATCCAAGAAGAGGAACTTCTTGAAAGAGCAGGAAAGAGCAGTTATAATGGGAAAGAATTTTTCAAAGAAAGGGTCCTAGCATTGATTTATTTTGATAACAGCGCCACAACCGCAATTTATCCGCAAGCATTAGATACATATGTAAAAGTTAGTCAGCGTATTATCGGCAACCCTTCAAGTCTTCACGATCTTGGCAGTCAAGCCAGCCGTCTTTTGGAACAGTCTCGGGCGCAAATTGCTGAGCTGCTGCAAGCTTCTGCTTCAGAGATTTGGTTTACCAGTGGGGGGACGGAAGGAGACAATTGGGTCTTAAAAGGCACCGCGATCGCCAAAAAAGCTTATGGCAATCACTTGATTATTTCTGGCATCGAACATCCAGCGGTCAGTGAGACCGCAGAACAGTTGAAAGAACTAGGGTTTGACGTGAGTATCGCACCCGTTACTTCTACTGGATTTGTAGATGTCGCTGCTTTGCAGCAACTGATCCGAAAGGAAACGATTCTTGTTTCTGTGATGGCAGTCAACAACGAAATTGGTTCGATCCAGCCAATCAATCAAATCGCTGAAATTCTAGAAGCTCATCCTCGCATCCACTTCCATGTGGATGCTGTTCAAGCAATTGCGAAGGTTGATCAGCAGCAATGGTTGCCACAACGGGTAGACTTTGCCACATTTTCTGCCCACAAGTTTCATGGACCTAGGGGCGTCGGTTTTATTTATTGGAAAAAAGGCCGTAAGCTAACACCATTGATGACCGGTGGCGGGCAAGAACAAAATCAGCGCAGCGGGACTGAGAATTTACCGGCAATTGTTGCAATGGCTAAAGCGTTGCGACTAGCACTTGAACAAAAAGCTGCCCGGCCTAACCATGTGGGCTTATTGAAAAGTTACCTTTCAGAAGCATTATCTGAGTATGAGAAAGTGACGGTGTTTTCTGGAGCCGAACATTTTGCGCCGCATATTCTTTGTTTCTCATTGGAAGGGATCAGAGGAGAAGTGCTTGTCCATGCCTTTGAAGAAAAACAGATTTATCTCTCAACGACTAGTGCCTGCTCTTCCCGCAAGAAAATGGCTAGCAGCACATTGCATGCGATGCATGTCCCTAGTCGCTTAGCTACTTCAGCAGTTCGGGTCAGCTTGGATGAAAGTAATACGATGGCCGAAGTAGAACAATTTTTGATTGTATTTAATCAGCTTTATCAAAAGTTCTCAAAATTAAGCCAATAAGAGCATGTTGCGAACATACCAACGACAAACAAAGGAGTTTTACTCGTGAATTATACAGAGATCATGGTTCGCTACGGCGAATTATCAACCAAAGGAAAAAACCGCCGCAGTTTCATTATGCAGTTGGCGGAGAATGTGAAGCGAACACTTGCCGACTTTCCTAAAGTCAAAGTTCATGCAGAACGTGATCGGATGCATTTGCTTCTGAATGGGGAAGACAGTCAGGCAATTATATTGAAATTGCAAAAAGTGTTTGGGATTCAAAATTTTTCTCCCAGCATTCGGGTAGAAAAAGACGTCGAAGTGTTAAAAGAAGCCGTACAAACAGTGATGAGTGAAATCTATACAGGGACTGAGACCTTCAAAATCACTGCCAAACGCAGTGACCATCAATTCATCCAAGACAGTAATCAGTTGAATTTGACGTTAGGAAATGCTGTAATTGATCGCTTTCCAGAAATCAAAGTTCAAATGAAAAAGCCAGATATCAATCTACGGGTAGAGATCCGTATGGATGGAGCCTACCTTTCTTACGAGACGATCCAAGGAGCTGGTGGGTTACCGGTTGGAACGAGTGGGAAAGGGATGCTGATGCTTTCAGGCGGGATCGATTCCCCCGTTGCCGGTTATTTTGCGATGAAACGCGGGGTAGAGATCGAAGCGGTCCATTTTGCCAGCCCGCCTTATACTAGCGAACAGGCACTACAAAAAGCCAAAGATCTGACAAAGAAACTAACCCCTTATGTTGGCGGTATTCAGTTTATTGAAGTCCCATTCACTGAAGTTCAAGAAGAAATCAAGAAGCATGTGCCTCAAGGCTATTGGATGACGATCACTCGCCGGATGATGCTGCGACTCACAGATGCGATCCGTGAAGCTCGTCATGGATTGATTATTTTGAACGGAGAATCACTAGGCCAAGTGGCTTCACAAACATTGCAAAGTATGGTGGCGATCAATGAAGTAACGAATACGCCAATCATTCGTCCGGTAGCAACGATGGATAAATTAGAAATCATTGATGTAGCTCAAGAGATCGATACGTTTGAACTGGCGATCCAGCCATTTGAAGACTGCTGCACGATTTTTGCTCCGCCACAGCCTAAGACAAGACCGAAGTTGGAGAAAGTGCATTTATATGAAGAGCGCTTAGATATAGCAGGCATGATGGAGCGGGCATTAGCTGGGTTGAAAATCGAAGAGATCCAAGCTTCCGAAAAAGCAGAATTCGCTGATTTTCTTTGATCTTCACATCAGAAAAAATTTTGATATCAGGGGATAAAAACCAGCTGTTGACTGTTGGCAATTAAAGAAAAAAGGGCTCTTCGTCAAATCGTGTTGGTGAAGACAAATTTGAATAAAACTTAGTCCGATATGCGGCGCGTTCTGTGCGCCG
>NZ_QPQX01000022.1:0-28721 GCF_005234805.1 Enterococcus sp. ARL09-542 | reverse complement strand
ACTACAGGTATCGCGGATAGCCAACAGGCGCTTACTTATGATCAACCAAAAAGCGATACGGTTGATTACGGCGATGGACAGGAGTTTACAGAAAAGAAGTAATAGCCAAAACGGCTACTCTATTAAACATTATTAGGAGGAATAAGCATGAATAACAATAAAACAGCAATGGAACAAGAAATGGAAAGTTTGAAAAGAGAAAATGATGCATTGAAAGAGACTGTTCGAATCTATCAAAATCATTTAGAAAAAGTAATTGAATACCAAGCGGTTGAAAAATATCGGTCAGTTGTTAAAAAAAATAAAGAGACTGATAATACAGTCTCTCTAGTCACGAGTCAACCTTTATGACAGGAAGGGCAACAGTAATAACAACCATCGAATGTAAAGCCCGTTGGGTTCCATGTTTTAACTTGGTTAATTGCTGAACTGCAATCTGAATGAAATCCGAGATCCAGTTGGTTTTGCGGGAGTGGTAAATGGTTACATGATGTTGTGTGGACCTCATGTCTCCCTTTGTCATCCGCATTTTTATTGCAAATATAATATGGCATGATTTAACCTTTTTATCAGTATTTCAGTGGACCACTCACTGATAAGGAGATTATAGCAAAAAAATATTGTCAAAAGGAGGAAATAAAAATGACTGTATCGGCAAATACGATTTTAACCGAAGCAAGAAAATATCTCGGTACTGTAATGGGAACAACTTCCCACAAAAACATCGTCGATAAGTACAATGCAACCAAGCCGCTTCCAGTCGGCTATCAAGTGAAATACACCGACGACTGGTGTGATACGTTCGTCAGCTTTATCGGAATTAAAACTGGCGCAACTGATATAATTGGTCGTGAGTGTGGGGTACAGCGTCATATTGACATCTTTAAGTCTAAAGGGGTTTGGATTGAAGATGGAAGAATCACACCTAAAGCAGGAGATATTGTCTGCTTTAACTGGGATGATTCCACACAACCCAACGATGGATGGGCGGATCATATTGGATTCGTTGAATCTGTTTCTAATGGTGTGATCACCACTATTGAAGGCAATTATGGTCGCCAAGTAAAACGGCGTACGATGCCAGTAGGATGGGGCTATATCCGAGGGTATGCTCGTCCAGCTTATGGTACTTCGGCATCAGCAGGGCAAAAAACGATTGAAACAATCGCAAAAGAAGTGATCAATGGCGCTTGGGGGAATGGTGACGATCGCAAGAAGAAATTAGCGGCTGCCGGTTACTCCTATGACGCGGTACAAGCGAAAGTCACTGAGCTGCTAAAAGGATCTTCGAGCAGTCAAGCATCGACCAATCCATTTGCCAATATAGTGATCGATTCTAATTGGGATGGCGAATTGAATGGTTATCTGCAACGATACTATGGCACAACCGTTGATAAAGTAATTTCTGGCCAGATTAAAGGTGATTGGAATGCGGGAATGACTGGTATTCAGTTTGGAACTGGTGGTAGTGATTTAGTCGCGGCAATTCAAAAAGATTTAGGCCTGAAGGCCGATCGTAATATGGGACCAGGTACCATTGGTTCTATGCAAGCTAAAGCTGGCACTGCTGTTGATCGAAAAATTACACGACCATCGGCACTTGCTAAGCAGATTAAGACGAACTTAAAAACTAAAGGAAAACCTTGGTAATAAAAAGACTCTCTTGCTCAATTTAGAGTAGGAGAGTCTTTTTCTTTATTAGAAATTTATATTGCATTATAAAAAAATCTATTCATTAGTTTTGAATTTAAGAAATCAAGAAAATACCATTATTGATTTGGTCTGTAAACATATGATCTGTTATTTCTTTATTCTCAATTACAACGTTAGTTGAAAGTATATTTAAAGCCATTGTGTGTTCTATAAAGTCTCTATTATTAAAATCATTAGGAGTATTAATCTCAGTTTCAAACCCTTTATTTTGGAGTATACTCTTAGTGAACTCATCTTCAAAAACTTGAGTTATTGGGAAAATGTCAATATTATCTTTAAAACGTTGAGTAATCAAAAGGTTTCCCTCGCCTATCAATTTAAATATAGCGTTCCCTGTTTTTAGGCAAGTTTCTTGATTAGGTAAAATCCCCTTATGAACAACCTTGTTTCTAAGTTTAACAATTGAATCCGGTAAAAAATTAGGGGTGACACCATTAGACAAACTGATAAAAGAAGAAACGTAAGCCCCTTCTAATCGCTCTGATCTATCCAATTTTTTTAGCATTTCTTTTGAGGATTCAATATTATTAGTTTCATTAAAAAAGTGAGCTGCTACAAACTCCTTTTTGTATGCTTCATATGCAGCATATATTGAGTGAAAACATTCGAAATAGAATCCTTTCAAATATGACTCGATACCTATTTGTAATAAATATTGGAATCTTGGCGACTTTGAAATAAAGAAAAAATCATGTCCATTACTACACTGTACAGATTTACCAGTAAAAAAACCTTCATCAATTTCAATACTAAGGTAATTTGTTGAATCTTTACACTTTGGACAAGAATGAGTTATTTGCATTTTTAAATCTCCCTCCTATGTATTAGTATAATACTTTCGTGAAAACTATAATACTAAATCAATACGAACAGAAAGAGAACGCAAAAAATTTTTTACTGTTTTAAGCAGAGGCTTTCTTTCATTGCTTCAAATTCAATCATAATCTTAGTTTTGCCAATCACTGAATACTTCTTCACAACAAACTGCTTCCGATCGTTATACTCACCCGCAACCACGATCCGCATTCCTTCGTCCACATCTGCCAAGAAGTTCAAACTATGAGATGCAATCAGACAGCTCGTACCGTCAAGCGAGAAACGCACTAAAGGGGTCCTCGACATTTTCAACACTCGTATCTTTGAAACTACACCTTTCAATGATTTCACAGTGATCGCCTCCATATTTTTGTATATAGTAATTAAATTCAGTTTTCCCTAAAGTCAGTTTGACATAATACTCAACGCATTTTGTACCAAAAAGGCACTCTTGAGATTCGGAAATGCTGTTCGGAAACGCTTGGATAAATTCCGGGTAGGAGATATATCGTTGCTCATACTGACTAATTATATTCATGAGAGATCAAACCATTTCAGTTCTCCAGCGTAAAATTCTACATTTCGAATTTCCTCATATTCGACGAGAGTAGAATCGACGTAAATTCCTATTTCATTATGCCCGGAAAGGCGGCCTACAATGTCCGGCATGAATTTGTCATTCTGCGTATAGTTAAGCTGAACAGCAATCTTTTTATTTTTCAAAATAGCCTCTTGTAGAAATTCTCCAATCTCTTCAATTTCCATTTCTGGTTTAGGCGGATAAGTGTAAGCTCGTTCCTCTTCAACTTTATTTACACTTGTTGTATGTTCCGATAAAAAGAATCCAATCCATTTTAATTTTTTCCGGTCCTCGTAAGGTTTAATCATTCCCATAATTATCACTCCTCACGGAAATTATACGAACGCTTGTTCGATTTGTAAAGCGAACAGATCTTTAAATTGTAACGTGAGAACGAGTAGAAAAGATGAGAATTTTTGGTGATAGTTTCGGTGATAGCGAAAAGAAAATATCGAAATGCTAGAAAAGAAAAATCAGAAGGGAAACGTTGATATAATGGTATTTTTAAAATAGAGAAATACTAGAAAAAGGGTAGAATGTATAAGAAAAACATGTTCGCATTGCTTGGCAAACCAGGCTTTGAAGAGCTTGCAAAAGAATTGAACGAACGTCTATAATTTATCGTTCTAACTAAAAAGAACCAGTCCTCCGATCATTCTTCTGAGGGCTGGTTTTTCATTTATATAAGCGGATGGTTCAGAATAAGGACGCTTATTCATTTAACCATAAAATGACCGTCACAATAGGGCATTAATTTGTGGTCTTTAGGAACAGTTAACCAATCAAGGAGTCATCAACGATTTTCCTTTAAACCAATCAATAATGCGACTGTCAAGAGACCAAAAATACATGTTTGGATTACTGGCATTCTGCTCATCTCCTTTCCTTTATGTTACTAGGACTTTCTGGAAGATGCACGAACACACCAGTCATAAGAAGCGAACGATTTTGTCATCTTGTCTGCGGAAATAAGTAGGTGCCAAATTTATCATAAAAGCGCTTGCATAAATCGGTATTTTTGTTATTATATTTTTAGAAAAGAAGTTCTGAGGTGGTAAGATGCTAGATATTGAAATTGGAAATGCCTATGTGTGTCAACCTATTGGGGCAAAAAAAACGCTAGTCGGTGTAATTGAGAAGCTGTATGAGCATACGGCTCTTGTGAAAGTGACCGATTATGAGATGGAGGATCAATCCATTGTATTGGAGTGCAATCAGCGGATGTTGGTAAAATTTGATAAGATTACCGCAGTGGCTGTGGCTTAATAAAAACAAGACTGGAACTCGCTAATAAAAATGTATTATGTCAGCATGCTGAAAAGTCAGCTTGTAGGCACTGATTCATCTTTATTGACTAGAGTCCAGTCTTTCTTTTTAGCTGGCGTGAATTAGCCGACGCCGATCACAAAGTTCAGTAGCTTATCTGAGTAAGTCATTTCATCGGTGGACACACTGAGGGTTTGGTTCAAAATATCCATCCGATCGGTAATGATGCCGTCCACACCGTAGAACTGCATCCGACTGATCTCGGCATCATCATTTGGAGTCCAGACAAAGACATCTTTATGATCCGTTTTGGCAGATGAAACAAAGTTGCGGTTGATCGTACTATATTCCATCGTTAAAAAATCAGCACTTGTTAATGGAGGGCCAACGATGTTGAAGGGCATGATATACCCAGCAGTTAGTTCCGGAGCCTCTTGTTTCAATTCTTCCACTACATTATAGGTCAAGCTTTGTAGAATATGTTCATGTTCGGCTAGATTTTCACGGTAGCGTTCAAGGAATGAATGGACTAATGTTGTCGTATCTTTTCGTTGTGTCTTGATTTCTACTAGCAATTTCTGATTCAACGAATTCGCTAAGGATAAATAGTCATCAAATGTAGCAATCGGAGCCGTTTGTCCATTTTCAGAGACGGTTAATTTTTGTGCTTGTGCCAAAGTTGATTGCTCCGGTTTCTGATTGAAGCCAGTCAACGCTTTAAATGAAAAATCGTGATAAACAATGAAATGACCATCGCTAGTTTGTTGAACATCCATTTCAACGTAATCAGGATGGTAGTTCTCACTAGTGAAGCGCAGTGCTTCTAATGAATTTTGAACGCCTTGACCATTGCTGACGCCGCGATGCGAGATCGTCAATGGTCGAGTATTAGCGGCAGAGGTCAGATAATTCATGTTGTATAAACTTACTCCTACCCCGAAGAAGACGGCTACTACAGTAATCAAAGAGGCTTTTAGTCGTTGAAAATTTCTTGCTGGCAATGGTTCTTCACTGAACCATTGTGGTATCTCAGGTAAGAAACCTTCATCGTCCATAAAATCAACAATGATATAGAAGATGGCAACGGTAGACAAAATGATATTCAACAACAAAACGAGTTGAAGGAGCGTCATAATGAAGACTGCTGAATACAGCGCATAATCAGCGAAAAGTTCTTCAATGATCGCTTGCAGGATAATCAAAAAAGTAAATCCTACTGTTGAAATGAATAAGATCGCGCCGCCAATAAAGACAAATTGGCCAACAATCGCAAAGAAACGGCGTTTCGTTGTCTGCAAACTTTCTCGAATGGCCTGTCGAAAAGGAAGGTCACGTAAGATCATTTCTGGTAAAGCAAAAATCACACGAATCCCTAGATAAATCAAAAGTAAGTAGCCAAGAACCACGGCTCCGATAATCAATACACGATTCGTAAAGATGAAATCCATGATAAAAGCAGGGATTTTCACTTTAGAGAGCAAATCTGAGTTAAAACTTAGCCCGCCAATTGGCAAAATCAAAAAGAAATAAAACAAGAAAAACAAAAAGGTCATGGGGCGTAATTTGCGAATTTGTAAAAATGTCATTCGCAACAGCTGTCGCAATCGGACCGGCTGCTTTTTCTTGATGAAATAGACACTCAGAAGCAGGAATGTAAACTCAAAAAAAACTGCTAATAAAATCAACAACAAGATTAGAGAGAGCGAGAATAGAACCATTGGATGCTCTGTAAAAATACTACCTATATTGTCGAAAGATAAATAGGCTAATCCCCCACGACGCAGGATAAATTTTGTTGAAGAAGAAAGCAGTGGGATAACCAAAAAAAGCAAGAAACCATGCATTAGCAGAACATCTCGAAAATAAGCATCGCTTGCCTTTAGAAAATCCCAAGTGTTGATCAAACTATTTTTTAGATATTTCATGTTGTTCATCCTAACTCTAGACTATAAAAAACCGAACTATCGTGTTTGATTCCTGTAATGAAAGGAATGACCACCATCTATAGTTCGGGAATTTCCTGTATTTATTTTTGCTATTAAGCCCGGCACTTAGCCGCCTAATAGCCCTGTTAAAAACGTACCGCCATAAATCAATGCCATACTATATAAGAAAATTGATAATGGTTTTGCCAATAAAATGATCAAAGTGAATTTCTTGACTGAAATATTCGTTAGTCCAGCCATCAAACACAAGGCATCATCCGGGGCTACCGGTAAAAAGATAGCAAGTGCAAAGAGTTTTTCAAATCGACTTTGGTTATCCAACCAGCCAATATATTTATCATATGTTTTATCACTGATCATACTGAGGATGAATGGTTTACCATATCTTCTGCCAAGCAAGAAGATGATCACTGAACCAATACTAATGCCAACATAATTGTAGACAAATCCAAGATATGGTCCAAAAATCAAGACGCCAGCCGCACTGGATATCCCACCAGGAATGATCGGAATTACAACTTGTAAAATTTGTAGCAGCATGAAGATGATTGGTCCCAAAATAACAGAGTTGCCTACCAAACCACGCAGTGCATTAATATCTTTAAAGACACCTAGATTAATGAAGTAAATCGTTAAGGCAATAGATAGCCCTAATCCTATAATTGATATCGTATTAATGATACGACGAGAAGTGGCGATACTCACAGACTTTCATCTCCTTTATTCGTTTCTAATTCCACTATACGTGGTGTAATTAGAAAAATCCAGCAAAATAAATGACATTCGTCAAACAAATTTGTAAGATTTGATACCCTTATTATAAAAGAAGAATAGCAAGAAGGCATTGTACTAAAGTCTGAAATAAGAAAAATTTAGCAATTCATGTACAAATTATCACGAGTGATCGATAGGCAAGTTGTTTTCATCCTTAGTTATTGCTTTCATTTTTTATATTTATTTCCTAGTTGTCTCCTCTTTATCAAGTCGTGCTCTTCGTTTGTTTTGCCAACTTGCGATGGTCTTTTCAACGACACTCGTCATCATAAACCCGCCCGCGATTGCTCCTGCAGTGATCAAAACAATCATGAGGTTCTCTAATCCCAAAAGGTTATCTCCCAAGGCAAATTCACGAACAGCTTTATAAGCCGGACCACCGGGGACCAAGGGAACTAAACTAGGAATATTGAAGATGATCATGGGCATTTTCTTGCGTCGTGAAAAAAAGATGCTGACACAGCCAACCGCAAAGGCAGCATAAAAATTGGCACTACCAATGCCATGACCCATTTCATGCAGCTGCCAATAAATCATCCATCCAACAGTTCCAGCGATCCCGGTTGCAATCAATGCACGTTTCGGTATATTTGTTAATATGCCAAAGGTGACGGTACTTAAAAAACTAAAACAGACATGAATCAAAATGGTCATGATAACCCCCCAAACAAGGTGAAGACTGTAGCGATTCCTACGCCGATTGCGGCTGCAGTAAAGATAGCTTCAGTTCCTCGCGCAGTTCCACTGATCAGATGGCCAGCTAGAATATCACGAAATGAATTTGTGATGGCCACTCCAGGAACTAACGGCATCACGGCACCAATGATCAGGTTGTCAACATTTCCCGCCAAACCCCCGCGAACAGATAGGATCGCTAAGCAGCCAATCACTAAAGAGGCGACGAACATATCCAAAAAGCGGATATCAATCGCTTTTTTCACCCAGAGACCTGTAATGAACCCGATGCTGCCAATGAAAAAAGTAACAATGAAATCAGACCAATTGCCGCCAAAAATAATCATTAATGTACTGCTGACCACTCCAGCACTCAATACTTGTAACCAGAGAGGAAAGCTTGGTGTGACTTGATTGATCTCTTTAAGAGATGCATACAACTGCGGTAATGTGATCTGTTTTTCTGCGAACGACCGGGAAAGCCGATTGACGGCCACTATTTTCTCCAAATTGATCACACGATCATGAACATTTTCAACTTGAGCGTAGTGACTGCTTCGTAATCCCATAAAGATGCCTGTAGCGGTCACATAACTGATACTATTGGCTTCGCCAGCGTTAGCAGCGATACGATTCATGGTATCTTCGACTCGATAAACTTCGGAACCATTCTCCATCATGATTTTTCCTGCCAAGAGGCAAGTTTCTAACAATAACTCATCTGTTTCTTGCATTTTAACGCCTCTCTATCTTGAAAAGTAATCCTCCTATTAGTTTACCTTTTTCATTCCAATTCAACAAGAGAAGTATCCGGTGAGTTAAATAACTAATAATAAAGAAAATATCTTATTTTTTGAAAGCAACCATTTTATTTAAATTGGTAAAAAACTTCACAAATAGCGGTGTGGATATAATTGTAGAACAATTCAGACAGTTATAAGATAACGAAATGAGTATATTGTTTTTCAATTTGGAAAATCTCGGTTACAATTAGATAAAGGAAAAGGGGGATTTATTGATGCGAAGAAAGGTCTATACAAGAGAACATATTTTGAAGGCCGCGTATGAGTTGATCAATAAAGAAGGATTTGGCAATTTTACCGCCCGAAATATAGCAAAGCAAATGGGGATTTCAACACAACCGATTTATTTGGAATTTGAAAACATGCAGGATTTGAAAAACACTTTAGTTGAAGCGGTCTTCAAAGATCTTTCAGAAAACGTGTTTCCTGTTGAACGGACTGGTGATAAAGTCATTGATTTAGGATTAAACTACATTCACTTCGCACAAGAAAAACACAACTTGTATATTGCTCTTTTCGTAGATGACTATGGCGGAGGGAAATTGATGCACGATTTTTCGTCTGATTATTTCAAAAAATTGATCAAGTCCGAACCAAAGTATGCGGATCTATCGGAAGAAGCGATTACAGCCTTGCACAATGGTGCTTGGATCGTTGTTACCGGCATTGCTTCATTGATGTCAGCTGGAATCATTACGCCAACGGAGGAACAAATCATTAAGGTGATCGAGGAAACGATCACTGGGATTTTAGATAGAACAGACATTTTTATTTTTCAATAATAACGAATCTGCAACCATTTTTTCGGATGGATTGCAGATTTTTTCTTGACTTTTTCTGAAAAAAGTAGAAAATAAACGTTATGGAGAGTTGGCAGAGTGGTAATGCAGCGGACTCGAAATCCGCCGACCCGGTTCATCCCGGCGCGCAGGTTCAAATCCTGTACTCTCCTTACATTAACGCTTTGAAGCGTTTGGCCTATCCTTGGTGATAGGCTTTTTTTGTTTTGTAAGTAAAGACATGGGGAGGAGGGGCCCGAGGTATGAGAAAAGCATCGTACACGACTCATAAAATTTAATTAATGAGTTGATTAGTTGATTCAGGCAAGCAGTGAGAGCTTAGGAAACGAGTTTTGATAATGTCATGCCATTGCTTCTTTTTTTGAACGAAATCGATTAAACTAGAAGAAAGCAGAAGGTGATAAAATGGCTGAGTTTGAAAAAGATTATGTCATGCGCCAAACGAAATTAGCTGTTAAGGGACTATCCGTTTTTTTGAAGGATGAATCAGTAGATGAGATCATGCAGTTGGATGAACAGCAGAGTGGACAAAAGAAAGAGCCAGAAGAGGAAAAGCAGTTGGAGTAGCTGTTTAATTTCATAACAAAACAAGAAAGCACCTGCTATTAGTCTTAGCGAGGTGCTTTCAGTACGAATCGGTATCCTTCATTTGGATGAACTCCTTATGCAGTTTTAGTCAATTCTTGTACAGCTTGTTCGATCGTCACACCAGTTGCAAAACGGTTAGCATCTTTTTTATCAAAAACGATAAAAAGGTTCAGTTTTGTATCTAGAGTAACTCGATATTGTAGTTCTGTGTTATAGAATGTCATAGTCATTCTCCTTTCAGTGTTATTCGTAACGAAAGGCAACGGTTAAGTTGATAACGAAATTCCATGATCAGAATAACACGTTGCTTGGCGTCTGTCCAATAATAACTGAATGGTAGAGGAAGTTTACTAAAAATTTATTAAGGAGAACAGAAGTTATCTAAAAAAATCAAATAACAAATTTGTAAGGAAGCTCCTTTAGTATCTGAGTAAAAAGCGGTATGAAGCGGTTTTGCTTGAAAAACTCTTTTTGTTGGGTTAAATAATTAATTTATTATATTTTTTTAAATTTAATTTTATTCAATTTATGGTAAGATAAGATTTGTTTCAGGGAAAATGAAAAAGGAAAATGAAAATGGATGTGAAAATATGTGCGGAATTGTAGGTTTCGTTAATACTAAAGACCAAAAAGCCGAAATCATTGAACAGATGATGGATCGAATCATTCATCGCGGTCCTAATAGTTCTGGAAAATTCATTGATGACCAAGTTGCTCTTGGCTTTCGGCGTTTATCGATTATTGACTTAGAAGGCGGTACGCAGCCTATTTATAATGAAGATGGAACGAAAGTAATCATTTTTAATGGTGAAATCTATAACTTTCAATCGTTAAGAGAAGAATTGATCCAAGCTGGACATGTCTTTACGACTCATGCAGATACTGAGGTTCTTCTTCATGGGTATGAAGAGTGGGGAACTGATTTATTGCAAAGAGTTCGCGGCATGTTTGCTTTTGCCATTTGGGATCGCGAAAAGCAAGAACTTTTTGGGGCAAGAGATCATTTCGGAATCAAACCTTATTATTACGCGGAAATGAATGGTACATTCATGTTTGGTTCAGAAATCAAGAGTTTTTTACCACATCCAGATTTTGAAAAAGAATTGAATAAGGATGCCTTAAAACCCTATTTGACTTTTCAATATTCGCCACTAAATGGCGAAACATTCTTTAAAGGCGTTTATCGCTTACAAGAAGGTCACTATTTTACTTATAAAAATGGCGTCATGGACATTCATGAATATTGGGATGCAGACTACAGTCATAAAGAAAACTATAGCAAAGAAGATTGGGTCCAAAAAATCGATGATACCGTTCAAGAATCGATTGCTGCACACAAAATCAGTGATGTAGAAGTAGGGTCATTTTTATCAAGCGGTGTCGACTCAAGTTATGTTGCCGCTGTTCTGCGTCCAGATCATTCTTTCTCAATTGGATTCGATGACAAGACCTATAATGAAGCAATTGAAGCTAGAAAATTGACCAAGATGCTGGGATTGAACAATACAGCAGCGGTGATTGATGGCGAGATGTCCTTCAACGCTTTTCCACTGATCCAGTATCATTTGGATGAGCCCGACTCCAATCCGAGTTGTGTCCCGCTCTACTTTTTAGCTAATCTCGCCTCGCAACATGTTCGTGTTGTACAATCTGGTGAAGGCGCAGATGAATTATTTGCCGGCTATGCTGCTTATGGTTGGCATACGAACTCCAAGATGATTCGTGTATTTGCTCAAGGATTGAAAAAATTACCTAAGAATATTCGATTCAAATTAGGCCGGACAATTGGTAATATGAGAAACTTCCATGGACGAATTCATCTCTATGAAGCCACCGCACCTGCAAAAGATTTCTTTATCGGGCAAGCGCTGGTCTTTGAAGAGCAAGAAGCCACTGAGATATTGCATCCAGACTATACTAGTGGACCATCAGTGGCGGAAATCGTCGCCCCATACTATGAAAAAGTCAAAGATCTTGATGAAGAAGTCAACAAAATGCAGTATTTGGATGTTCATCAATGGATGCCCAAAGACATCTTATTAAAAGCAGATAAGATGTCAATGGCTAGTTCTTTGGAATTACGGGTGCCATTACTTGATATTGAAGTCATGAAAGTAGCTCAGACGATTCCGACAAAATATTTGATCAATCAGTACAATACGAAAGATGTCTTTCGTCAAGCAGCAAATCGTCACCTCCCAACAGAATGGGCCAATCGGGAAAAATTAGGTTTTCCGGTCCCTATTCGAGCATGGCTGAAAGAAGGGACTGGTTACAAAACCGTCAAAGAACTATTTACAGCGGATTTTGCTGCAGAATTCTTTGACCAAGAAAAGATTTTGCAATTATTGGCTGATCATCGCGCCGGTAAACAAGGACTTCAACGGAAAATCTGGACGATCTACACTTTCTTGACCTGGTATAAAGTATTCTTCATTGATGAAAAAATTCCTAAGGCAGAAACAATCATTTACGAAACAATTTAAAAACACGAGGACAGATGTAGTCCCTCTAAAGTCCATTTTCATACAGACTTTGGAGAGGAGAGACATCGAATCCTCGTGTTTCTTTTTGTCTTTTTATAGGGCTAATAAATTTTCCAAGTAGTCAGCTAAGCCGTCCTCGGCATTGGTTTTATCCGTTACATCATTGGCAATAGATTTTAATTGTGCGGTTCCATTTGCCATAGCCACACCCCAGCCGGCATATTCCAACATTTCTAGATCATTGTGTTCATCGCCAAAGGCAATAATATTTTTGGGATCAATCTTCAGATAATCGGAAATCACTGATAGACCTAATGCTTTATGGACCCCTTTTGGAACAATCTCCAAAATTGCATGAGGACCGCCCCATGTACGGACATCAACCGTGTCATTGAATTGATCGTTGATTCGTAGAGCAACAGACTCAGCGAATTCATTTTGTGTTTTGACCAATAATGAAGTCGGATCAGATTTCATGTTCTTCAATAAGTTTTCTTCAGTAATACTATCGGAAGAAAAGAAACGCTGATCAAAGCCTTCAAGTTGATCGATAAAAAAGGTTTCCCGATTTTCTGCAGCAACAAAATCTAAGTTCAGGTTCTCTTTTTGAGCCATTAGTTCAAAAGCGATTTCTTTTGACACAGAGAATTCTGTTTCATTTGCCCATACTTGACGAGGTTTGTGTACCAAACCTCCATTAAAATTGATCATAGGTGTTTTTAGGGCTAATTGACGATAAAACTGATCACTCATTCGAAAAGGACGACCGGTTGCGATGGTCACATAATGTCCAGCTTTCGTTGCTCGTGTCAAAACATCAAATGTCCGCTTTGAAATTTGGGACTCTGTATTTAAAGTAGTGCCGTCTAGATCGATGGCAATTAGTTTTTTGTTCACTCGACTCGCTCCATTCTCTTTTTCTAGTTGTTTAAGTGTAACACATTTTACTGATTTCACAAGAGATGAAAGGGGGATGGTAAGTTTCTGGAAAAAATCAGCTTCTTGATAAAACACGAACGTTCGGATAAAATATTTGGTTTTTGTTAATTTTTTTATTGTAGAATAGGGGGAATTCGCCTATAATTTGTAATTGTTCGATGGAAAGTGCAATTATTCTTTTCTTTTCAGAAACACTAACTAATCTTGTAGGAGTGAACGATTTACATGGAAAAGTTTTTCAAATTAAAAGAAAATAAAACAACTGTTTCAACAGAAGTGATGGCTGGGGTAACCACCTTCTTTGCAATGAGCTACATTCTTTTTGTTAATCCTTCGATTCTTTCCGCATCTGGTATGCCTTTTCAAGCAGTCTTTCTGGCAACCATCATTGCCTCTGTCATTGGAACGCTGGTCATGGGACTCTTTGCAAACGTACCGTATGCGCAAGCACCAGGAATGGGATTGAATGCCTTCTTTACCTTTACAGTTGTCTTTGGGTTAGGTTATTCTTGGCAACAAGCATTAGCTATGGTCTTTATCTGTGGTGTGATCAATATTTTGATCACGATCACTAAAATTCGTAAATTGATTATTCATGCCATTCCAGAGAGCATGCAACATGCCATCGGTGGTGGGATTGGGATCTTCGTTGCTTACGTTGGGTTGAAAAATGCCAATCTATTAAGTTTCAGCGCGGATACTGCAGCAGTTACTGGATCAACTGTTGATGGTGATACGATTGTTAGTGCTTCATTTAATGGAGGCATCGTGCCGGCACTCGCTAACTTTAATAATGCACCAGTTATCTTGGCAATCATTGGCTTGGTTTTAACAACGTTATTAGTGGTTAAAAACGTCCGAGGAGCAATTATTATCGGTATCTTAGGGACAACGATCATTGGTATTTTGATGGGTGTGGTCGATTTAAGCACGATTGATTGGCAAGGAAACTCTTTGGGAAGTTCAATTAATGAACTTGGAACAACTTTTGGCGCTGCGTTTGGCCCAGAGGGAATAGGTTCATTGTTTAGTGATTCTGCTAAAATTCCTCAAGTGATCATGACGATTATTGCCTTTAGTCTTTCAGATACATTTGATACTATCGGCACATTTATTGGAACAGGGCGCCGTACTGGAATCTTTTCTCAAAAAGACGAAGAAGCGTTGGAAGATAGTAAAGGGTTCAATACAAAGATGGACAAAGCCCTTTTTGCCGATGCAATTGCAACTTCGATCGGTGCGATCTTTGGAACATCTAATACCACTACTTATGTTGAATCAGCTGCCGGGATCGGTGCTGGGGGACGAACAGGATTGACTTCAGTGGTAGTAGCAGCTTTGTTTGCCATTAGTAGTTTCTTTTCACCATTGATTTCCGTGGTCCCTGCTCAAGCAACAGCGCCGGCATTGATTTTAGTCGGTGTGATGATGCTCGCTTCATTTGCGGATATCAATTGGTCGGATCTTGAAGAAGCAGTTCCAGCATTCTTTGCTTCGATCTTTATGGGACTTTGTTACAGCATTTCTTATGGAATCGCAGCTGGTTTTATCTTTTACGCAATCGTTAAAGTCGTAAAAGGAAAATTCCGCGAAGTATCTCCAATTTTGTGGGTCGTAAATATTCTCTTTATTTTGAACTTCATTATTTTAGCTGTGATCAGCTAGTACCAATCAATAAAGAGCACTGATTTCTGGTCGTGCTTTTGACAATGAACTATCCAAACTATAACGGATTCTTTCTTTGGTCGATGAGCTGCTTTATGTGGGCTGTAAAGAACAAAGAAGGCGAAATCGGTTGTAGTGGGGATAGTTTTATTTTGTAGACAGATCACACAATCTTCTGTCTTTTTTAATTTTACTATTTTAAAAAATGCGGTATAGTTTAAGAGAAAGAGGGTTTTGACATGAAAATTGATTGGAAACGAAATCTCCTAATTTCTTGGATTGGCTGTTTTTTTACTGGTGCAAGTTTTAGTTTAGTTATGCCGTTTATTCCGCTATATATTGAAGAGTTGGGGGCGCCAAAAAGCCAAATCGAGCTGTTTTCAGGTCTGGCAATCTCAGTGACTGCGTTTGCAGCTGCAATCATTGCACCGGTTTGGGGAAATTTAGCAGATCAGAAAGGTCGCAGATTGATGATGATTCGGGCGGCTGCTGGTATGACAGTCACCATGGGCTCATTAGCCTTTGTACCGAATGTCTACTGGCTATTGATTATGCGCTTCTTTACGGGGATCCTTTCGGGTTATATTCCAAATGCGACAGCATTGATTGCTTCTCAAGCCCCGAAAGAAAAGAGTGGCTGGGCACTAGGAACATTAGCAACCGGAGCTATCGCCGGAAACTTGATCGGGCCTTCTATGGGTGGTGCTTTAGCACAGTGGTTTGGTATGAAGAATGTATTTATCATCACAGGGATCGTTCTTTTGATCACATTGCTGCTAACGATCTTTTTGGTTCAAGAAGATTTCGCACCTGTTGAAAAAGGGGACCTTCTATCTGTCAAAGAAATTTTTGGACAAATCAAAAACCTACAACTATTGATTGGCTTATTTATTACTTCATTGATCCTGCAACTTGGTGTAACAAGTATCAGTCCAATTTTGACTTTATATATCCGTGATCTAAGCGGCAATACAGGGAACCTTTTATTTGTCAGCGGGTTGATCGTATCGATTGCCGGTGTTTCAGCTATTATTTCTTCGCCAATATTAGGTAAAGTAGGGGACCGCTACGGAAATCATAAAGTGTTATTAGGAGGACTACTGCTTTCATTCCTTTGCTTTATTCCAATGGGCTTTGTTACGTCACCATTCCAATTGGGCGTTCTACGCTTTCTTTTGGGCTTCTCTACTGGTGCGTTAATGCCATCGATCAATACGTTAATCAGTAAAATCACTCCAATGGAAGGTGTTAGTCGAATTTATAGTTACAACCAAATGTTTTCTAACTTTGGACAAGTGCTTGGTCCAATGGTCGGTTCAACCGTTGCCCATAGTTTTGGCTACCCAGCCGTGTTTTGGGTAACCAGTGCGTTTGTCTTTTTGAATATTTGTCTTTCTACATTTAATTTCCGTAAAAATTTTCATAAGCACGATCTCAGTTGAAAAGAAAAAAAAACCAGTTACAATGAAGGTAACTGGTTTTTCTTCTATTAATGACTTGTCTTTTTTGGCGAAGGTGCAATCAAACCAAGAAGGATAATTAGTACACCTGCTACCAAAGAGATGATTGAGGTCAATTGGAAATCATAAGTAGCTCCCGCTAGTGAGCTGCCTAGATAGCCGACAACTTGGCCTAAGATAAATGTCCAAAATAATGTTGCTAAGTAGCGCATGACGACACCTCTTTTCTGCGTATCTTGCTTTTCGACTTTAGTTTATCACAAAAAATTTCAATGTAAAGATTTTCACATTTTCATTTATTCTTTTCAAATTAGAAATAAAGCAGAAACAAACGGAATTATCATTTTCGGAGGGATTTTCTATGTATCATCAATTGACAACCTTAAGCGCGTATTCCTTACTTCAAAGTACGATCAAAATTCCTCGTTATATTGCTGCTGCCAAAAAAGCTGGTTATAAAGTTTTGGGGCTGGCAGATCACAATGTGTTATATGGAGCCTTAGAATTTTATCAGCAATGCCAAAATGCCGGAATCAAACCTGTGATTGGTGTATTATTCGATTGCACGTTTGGCACGTCCACTATGCGTTTTCCATTGTATCTTTTTGCAAAGAATCTATCAGGCTACCGATTATTGATGCGCCTTTCCAGTGAGAAAATGATCAACGGTCACTTGGATCTATCTGAATACTTAACGTTACCAGATCTGTTTGGTATTTTGCCGCAAGGGCAAGGTTTCTCTCCAGATCAATCGGAAGACTTGGCACAGCTTTCTCGAGCATTGACAGACTTTGTCGCTCGTTTTGATCAAAAGAGTCTTTTCCTGGGTGTTCAAAAAGCAGCGGCAACGCCAGAAAGAGAGTGGTTTCAACAGCACGGTCTTGAGCTGTGCGCTTATCAACCCGTAGCAGCACTGGAACAAGCAGAACTATTTGCTGTTCAAGTCATGGAACATATTAAGAACGGTACTCAGATCGAAGATTTTCGTAAAGCGAAGGAACAATCTTCCGAAACGTATTATTTAGAACAGCCTGCGGAACTGATTCAGGCATTTGGAGAGAATTCAGAAGCATTGGTAAATAATCAGCGAATTGCAGAAGAATGTACTCTGACGATTCCTCTCCATCAACGTTTGCTCCCGCATTTCCCTTTAGAAGAAGGGGAAAATGCGGCTGATTTTCTTAGAAAACTGTGTTTTGAAAAGTTGTCTGAACGTATTACGCAGGTCACAGATATTTACCGTCAGCGTTTGGATTATGAACTATCCGTTATTCATACAATGGGATTTGACGATTACTTTTTGATCATTTGGGATGTGATGGATTTTGCTCACAAGAACGAAATTGTTACCGGCGCAGGGCGGGGCTCAGCAGCAGGTTCATTAGTAGCTTTCGTATTAGCCATCACCGATGTCGATCCAATTGAATATGACTTGCTGTTTGAGCGTTTCTTGAATCCCGAACGCTATACCATGCCCGATATCGATTTAGATATACCTGATAACAGACGTGATGAGATTTTGCGTTATGTCCGTCAAAAATATGGTCAGGAGTACATGGCGCAAATTGCTACTTTTGGAACGATGGCGGCCAAAATGGTGCTGCGGGATGTTTCACGAGTGTTTGGTTTGTCACAAAGCGAAGCCAATCGCTGGTCAAAAGCCATTCCTAACGCATTAAAAATGACATTGGCTTTAGCTTATGAGCAATCCAATCAATTACGAGAATTGGCTACCTTCAATGAACGAAATGAAACGATGTTTGCAGTGGCTAAGGTACTGGAAGGATTGCCTCGACATGTTTCCACCCATGCAGCTGGTGTGGTGATCAGCGACAAGAATCTCTTGGATCTAGTCCCCCTTCAACAAGGAAGTGATGAGATCCTCTTGACTCAGTTCACAATGAATGATGTGGAAACAGTGGGATTGTTAAAAATGGATTTTTTAGGATTACGGAATCTTTCAATCATTGACAATACTTTAAGAGGGATCAAGCGAGTTACAAATGAAACAGTTACCCAGAAAGCTATTCCTTTAAATGACCCAGCTGCGCTGCGACTATTTCAGCAAGGCGATACTGCCGGAATCTTTCAGTTTGAGTCAGCGGGGATCAGAAATGTTTTGCGAAAACTTGGACCTGAAAGTATCGAAGATATCGCAGCCGTCAATGCGTTGTATCGGCCAGGACCTATGCAAAATATCGATACGTTTATTCGACGGAAAAAAGGACAAGAAAAAGTCGTTTATCCGGATGCTGCTTTAGTGCCGATTTTACAAAATACTTATGGAATCATTGTTTATCAAGAACAAATCATGCAAGTTGCTTCTAAAATGGCAGGCTTTTCTCTTGGTCAAGCAGATATCTTGCGGCGAGCCATCAGCAAAAAGAAAAAAGACGTCCTAGATGAAGAACGGCGCCATTTTGTTGAAGGAGCCGTAGCCAACCATTTTTCCGCGGAGAAAGCAGAAGAAGTTTACGATTATATTGAGCGTTTTGCCAATTACGGGTTCAATCGTTCTCATGCGTTTGCCTACTCATTTATCGGCTTCCAAATGGCGTATTTAAAGGTACATTATCCAGGGCCATTTTTTGCTGCATTATTGCACTCGGTTAGGAATAATCCAGGTAAATTAAAAGAATATTTGAATGAAGCGACTCGGTATGGTGTAGCAATCTTACCGCCGTCCATCAACAAGAGTGGCTATAGTTTCTATCTTCAATCGGAAAAACAGATTCGTTTTGGCTTTAGCAGTGTTAAAGGAATACGTAGAGACCTGATTCAAGATATTTTAGATGAACGAAAGGAGAATGGAACATTCTCCTCCTTAGATCAATTCCTGTTGCGCTTGCATCAAAAGAATAACAAATGGCTGAAAGAAGATTATATCCGTCCGTTGTTAAGTATTGGTGCGTTTGATGAATTGGTCACTAATCGGAAGCAAGCACTTATCCAATTAGAAGGGAAAATCCAAAATATCACCTATAGTGGCGGCAGTCTCGATTTGTTAGAGACAATGGCTCTCAAAGAAGCCGAAGTCGCTGATTATGACTTAGAGCAAAAGTTAGCGTTGGAAGAAGAATATCTAGGGGTTTATTTATCAGGGCATCCTGTCCAACAATATCAGAAGCTGCAACAGTTGAAGCAGACGATAGCAATCGCTGACTTAGTTCCCAACGAACGTGTCCGGATACTATTTTATGTGCGTCAAATTCGAGAAATCCGTACAAAAAAAGGAGAGCAAATGGCGTTTCTTGAAGGAACAGATGCTAGTAAAGAAGTCTCAATCACTGTTTTTCCCACATTGTATCGTCACATACGATCTGACGTTGCAGAAAACGCCGTCTTGTATGTTGAAGGAAAAGTGGAAGTAAGTCGTTACAATGGTGAAATACAACTGATTGCTGATAAAATAGAGCTAGCTGAAAAAGCGCAAGCACAGCTAACAGATCAAACGTGTTATCTGAAGATCACACGTGATGTTGAGACGAACCATTTGCAAGAATTGTCGCAGTTGCTGAGAAAGCATCGAGGCCGGGTTCCTGTGGTGTTGTTCTATGAAAGCAACGGGAAAAAAGTGTTGCTGACGGAAGAGAACTGGCTAAAAAAAGACGAAGAAATGGAAAGAAAGCTTGGGCACTTGTTGGGAGAGGAAAATGTTGTTTTCAAGTAATTTTCCGAAAACGTTAAATTTTACTTACACTTTTTTCAACTTTTTCCCACTATTTCAAGACATTTCTCTGGAATAATGGTAAAATACTACTCGTGGTTATTACTTGAAAAGTATCAAATAAGGGAGTTCCAATTCCCTAAACAAATCTACTAATGAGGTGAATGGATAATGAAACGCATTGGAATTCTAACCAGTGGCGGCGATGCGCCGGGGATGAACGCAGCGGTTCGGGCAGTTGTAAGAAAGGCTATCTTTGATGGGCTGGAAGTATATGGAATCAATTACGGCTATGCTGGTTTGGTAGCTGGAGATATTCGCCGTCTTGATGTGGCAGATGTAGGTGACAAGATCCAACGAGGCGGTACATTCTTGTACTCTGCGCGCTATCCTGAATTTGCGACACAAGAAGGTCAGTTGAAAGGGATTGAACAACTGAAAAAATTCGGTATTGAAGGGTTGGTCGTTATTGGTGGCGACGGCTCTTATCATGGTGCGATGGCTCTAACACGCCATGGTTTTCCGGCGATCGGTATTCCAGGAACGATTGACAATGATATTCCTGGGACGGACTTTACTATCGGTTTTGATACAGCAATCAATACAGTATTGGAATCAATCGACCGAATTCGTGACACTGCAACTTCTCACGTCCGGACATTCGTAATCGAAGTAATGGGTCGTGGTGCAGGTGACATTGCGCTTTGGTCAGGAGTTGCCGGTGGGGCAGATGAGATCATCATCCCAGAACATGACTTTGATATGGCCGTTGTTGCGAACCGAATTCGTGAAGGACGGGACCGCGGTAAGAAACACTGCTTGATCGTCTTAGCAGAAGGCGTGATGGGCGGAAACGAATTTGCTGATAAATTATCTGAATATGGCGATTTCCACACGCGGGTATCGATTTTAGGACACGTTGTTCGTGGCGGATCACCAAGCGCAAGAGACCGCGTTCTAGCAAGTAAATTTGGTGCTTACGCAGTTGAGTTGCTTCAACAAGGCAAAGGCGGATTGTGCATCGGTATCGAAAACAACCAGATGGTTGCTGCAGATATCATCGAAACGCTTGAAAACAATCGTCACAAACCAGATATTTCTTTATACGACTTGAACAAGGAAATTTCCTTTTAAGTTTAGGAAGTATGAAACGCAACAGTAATTTTGTAAAAAAAGCTTATTAAGCTATTTTAAATAAATGAATAGGAGCGTTTAGTAATGAAAAAAACAAAAATCGTCAGCACATTAGGACCAGCAAGTAATAGTGTAGAAATTATTTCTGAACTGATCGAAGCCGGTGCAAATGTCTTCCGTTTCAATTTTTCTCATGGAGATCATGAAGAACAATTAGGACGTATGACAATGGTGCGTGAAGCGGTCAAGAAAACTGGTAAAGATGTAGGGATTCTTTTAGATACTAAAGGAGCAGAAATCCGTACAACCGTTCAAGACACAACTGAAGCAGATTATGGTCGTGCCGGCTATATCCAATTCAACGTTGGTGACCAAACACGTATCTCAATGGACCCAGAACACAAAGGAACAAAAGAAAAGATTGCAGTGACCTATCCTGGATTATTTGATGATGTATATGTAGGCGGCCATATCTTATTTGATGATGGTTTGATCGATATGGAGATCATCGAAAAAGACGAAGCAGCACGTGAATTAGTTGTTGTTGTTAAAAATGCAGGAATGTTGGGTTCTCGTAAAGGGGTCAATGCACCTGGCGTATCAATCAGCTTGCCTGGTATTACTGAAAAAGATGCTGACGATATTCGTTTTGGATTAGACAATGATATCGACTTCATCGCAGCTTCATTCGTACGTAAAGCTCAAGACGTTTTAGAAATTCGTGAAATTCTTGAAGAAAAGAACATGACTCATGTACAAATCTTCTCTAAAATCGAATCTCAAGAAGGTATCGACAACATTGATGAAATCATCAAAGTTTCTGACGGTATCATGGTTGCTCGTGGAGACATGGGTGTTGAGATTCCAGCAGAAGAAGTACCAATGGTTCAAAAACGAATCATCAAAAAATGTAATGCGGTAGGTAAATCAGTTATCACTGCAACTCAAATGTTAGAATCAATGCAACAAAATCCTCGTCCAACACGCGCAGAAGCTTCTGACGTTGCCAATGCAGTCTTTGACGGAACAGATGCAACCATGTTATCTGGAGAATCAGCAAACGGAGACTATCCTGTACAAGCTGTTGCAACGATGGCTCGTATCGATATCGAAGCAGAAAATGCTTTAGCAGAAATGAGTACTTTCCAAATCAACCAATTTGATAAAACTGATGTAACAGAAACAATTGGTCTTTCTGTGGCACGTGCAGCTAAAAATCTTGGCGTAAAAACAATCGTTGCTGCAACTGAATCTGGCTATACTGCGAAAATGATTTCAAAATATCGTCCAGATGCAGATATCTTGGCAGTAACTTTCGACGAACGTACAAAACGTGGTTTGATGTTAAACTGGGGTGTTTATCCAACAGTTGCTGAAAAACCTTCAACAACTGACGAAATGTTCGAATTAGCAGCTAAACAAGCTGTGGATCTTGGTTTTGCCAAAGAAGGCGATTTGATTTTGATCACTGCTGGTGTGCCAGTTGGAGAACGTGGAACAACGAACGTGATGAAAATTCAAATGATCGGTTCTAAATTGCTTGAAGCACAAGGAATCGGTGAAAAATCAATCGTTTCTAATGCCGTTGTAGCCAACAGTGCAGAAGAAGCAATTGCTAAAGCAAAAGATGGCATGATCTTAGTTGTTCCAACAACAGATAAAGAATATATGCCTGCAATCGAGAAAGCAGCAGCACTTGTTGTTGAAGACGGCGGTTTGACTTCTCATGCAGCAGTTGTCGGCATTGCGAAAGACCTTCCAGTGATCGTTGGGGCAAAAGATGCCACAACAACGATCAAAGATGGTGAATTGATTACTGTGGATTCTCGTCGTGGAATCGTCTACCGTGGAGAAACAACAGCTATCTAATCTTCTTTCGAAAGATTGATTAATGGAGGCAACAGGCTCGTGCATAAGTAGCGAGTCTGTTGTTTTTTTCTCTAAAAGCAATCACTTTTTTGTGCGTAAAATTACAGCTGTAGAAATGAAAAAGGTGTCAAGAAAATTTCATTGACAAAGGGAAATAACCCCTGTATAATTGCTTTTGTTGCTTAGGGGTGATAAAAATGAAATGGTCTTTATTGGAATTAAAAAAATACCAAGAGACACCGCTAATGTTCGACGAAACGTTGAACTTAAAAAATCAATTGATAAAACGCGATGGACAGATCATTGATTTGTCTCCTGTGAAAATCACTGGCATGATGTCTGTTGGAAAACATGAATATCTCCTACATTATCGAGTGGAGACAACCATCACGTTACCTTCAACACGCTCATTGACTCCAGTTGCTTTGCCAATGGATTTTACAGTGGATGAACTCTTCATGACACCAGAGCAATTTCAGCGGCGAGATGAAATGATTCCAGAAGAAGATGTCTTGATCATTGAAGGTCAGACGATCAGTTTGGATGATTCAGTTGCTGATAACCTATTACTTGCGATTCCCATGCAAGTCCTTACTGAGGAAGAGAAAAATAGCACAGAAATGCCGTCAGGAAATGACTGGGCTGTTTTATCAGAAGAAGACTATGCAAACCAAAAAGAAGCGCAAGCCCAACAAATTGATCCTCGTCTTGCAAAATTATCGGAACTGTTCAATGATTCAGAAGATGATAACGCGTAGGATTGGAATAAATTGCAGCCTCAAGGTTGCTTTCATTTACAAGGAGGTGTAGCAAAATGGCAGTACCAGCAAGAAGAACTTCTAAAGCGAAAAAAGCAAAACGTCGTACTCATTACAAATTGACAATCAACGGTTTGAACGAATGTGCAAACTGTGGTGAAATGAAAAAAAGCCACCATGTATGCTCAAACTGTGGTCATTACGATGGAAAAGATGTAGCAACAAAAGAAGCATAATCCTTTTTTACAGAAAAAGGGATTTCAAAATCCTAAGGCTAACCATGGAGCCTTAGGATTTTTCTTTTTGTTTCAGATTAGTTTCATGAAAACTAGAACTTTTCTGAAATAATTCTTACTCTTTGAAAGAGAATAGTTCAAAACAACTATCTTTTGCGCTATAATAAAACAGATAACTGAATCTTAGGAGGATGAGTGATGACAAAACAACAAATCGGCGTTGTCGGTATGGCAGTCATGGGAAAAAACTTAGCGTTGAACATTGAAAGCCGCGGTTATTCAGTTGCCCTATTCAACCGTACAGGATCTAAAACAGAAGAAGTAGTAAAAGAACATTCAGATAAAAACTTTAAAGCAACCTATACGATTGAAGAGTTCGTACAATCGATCGAAACACCACGACGCATTCTTTTGATGGTCAAAGCGGGTTTTGCGACAGACGCAACCATCCAAGAATTATTGCCTCATCTTGAAAAAGGGGACATCTTGATCGATGGAGGAAACACATTCTTCAAAGATACGATCCGTCGTAATGAAGAATTAGCAAATTCTGGTATCAACTTTATCGGTACCGGAGTTTCTGGTGGAGAAGAAGGCGCATTGAAAGGCCCGTCAATCATGCCTGGCGGACAAAAAGAAGCGTATGAGTTAGTGGCTCCTATTTTGGAACAAATCTCAGCAAAAGCAGAAGATGGCACTCCTTGTGTTACCTACATTGGACCAAATGGTGCAGGACACTATGTAAAAATGGTTCACAATGGTATCGAGTATGGAGATATGCAGCTAATTGCTGAATCCTATGATTTGATGCAAAAAATTCTAGGGCTATCTGTTTCTGAAATGGCGGAGATCTTCTCTGAATGGAATAAAGGGGAATTAGATAGCTACTTGATCGAAATCACAGCAGACATCTTAACACGCAAAGACGATTTAGGTACTGGGAAACCAATCGTTGATGTGATTTTAGATGCTGCCGGCAACAAAGGAACGGGGAAATGGACGAGTCAAAGTGCATTAGATCTTGGTGTTCCACTGCCGTTGATCACAGAGTCTGTTTTTGCGCGTTATATTTCTGCTTATAAAGAAGAACGAGTGAATGCTAGCCAAGTCTTACCAAAACCTGAAGGATTCGAATTTACAGGAGACAAACAAGAATTTGTTGAGAAAATTCGGGAAGCATTGTATTTCAGCAAAATCATGAGCTATGCACAAGGTTTTGCGCAATTACGGACCGCATCAAAAGAGTATGATTGGCAACTGCCATTTGGTGAAATTGCTAAAATCTGGCGTGCAGGTTGTATCATTCGTGCGCAATTCTTGCAAAAAATCACCGATGCTTATGAAAAAGATACGGATATCGAAAACTTATTGCTTGATGACTATTTCAAGGAAATCACAAAACGCTATCAACAATCCGTTCGTGACGTCGTAGCATTGGCAGTCCAAGCTGGCGTACCAGTCCCAACATTCTCTTCAGCAATTGCTTATTTTGATTCTTATCGCTCAGATCGTTTGCCTGCAAACTTGATCCAAGCACAGCGGGATTATTTCGGTGCCCATACGTATGAACGTACGGACAAAGAAGGAATTTACCACTACTCTTGGTATGAGGAAGAATAAGTCGAACAATTGAGAACAAATTAAGAGAATGACCGAACAGTGAGAACTTTCGGTCAATCTCTTTTTTATTTTTTAGATACATGATAAAATAAAGCAGATAGTGTCTAACTATATGCAGAATAACCGATAAAGGAGCTCTAACTAATGAGTAATATTCTAATCATTGAAGATGAAAAGAACTTAGCTCGATTCGTGGAATTAGAATTAAAGCATGAAGGCTATAATACCGAAGTACATTATAATGGCAGAACTGGATTGGATGCAGCGTTGAACAATGAATGGGATGCCATCTTACTTGATTTGATGCTACCAGAACTAAACGGATTAGAAGTTTGCCGTCGTGTGCGCCAGACCAAAAATACGCCAATCATTATGATGACAGCAAGAGATTCAGTGATCGATCGGGTCTCAGGGCTAGATCACGGAGCAGACGATTATATTGTGAAACCCTTTGCGATTGAAGAGCTACTAGCTCGTTTGCGTGCGCTGTTACGTCGAATCGACATTGAAGGAGACAAAAATGTTGCCAAGCAAACGACGATCACTTATCGTGATTTAACCATCGAGAAAGAAAACCGTGTGGTGCGTCGAGGCAGTGATGTCATTGAATTGACGAAGCGTGAGTACGAGTTGCTTCTTACTTTGATGGAGAACGTCAATGTCGTCTTAGCCCGTGATGTTCTGCTGAACAAAGTTTGGGGTTATGAAACAGAAGTAGAAACAAACGTAGTCGATGTGTATATTCGTTATCTACGGAATAAGATCGACGTACCTGGAGAAGAAAGCTATATCCAAACTGTTCGGGGGACAGGATACGTGATGCGTTCGTGAGCTTAAAAAAAAGAATGAAAAAACTAAAAGAACTGAAGGGGCCTTCTTTGACTGTGAAGTGGGCCTTCGCAAGTTCTTTCTTTATATTTGTTGTTTTTACAATTTTTGCAGTCATCACTTACAAAACGTCTATCAACCTGCTTGTGGCTAAAGAAGAAAATAACGTGGAGCGTACGATGTCGGAAGTAGCTTCTAGGTTAGCCAATTCAGACCAAGAATTGACATTGGTGCGTACCTATCGCAATTTAACTAAGAACGATAGTGGTGATACGAGCATCTACGACCGAACTTCAACAATTGATGGGAACTTAATGAAGATCGACTCGTTTATTTCCGAGTTAGGTCAGTCTCCTTTGAGCTTATTTGTTTATAATCTGAATCAGGAATTGATTTTCAAAACCCATGAAAATAATCTTTCTCTGATCGATGTGCAGCGAAAGCCGCCCACGATCGTGACATTGGACAATATTACAGGCTTTTTGTCGATCCAGCCAATCTACTCAAAAGAAACGAGAGAAAAAATTGGTTATGCTCAAACATTTTATGAACTGACCTCATTTTATGAAATTCGCAGTAAGCTCTTGTTAACGCTAATCATACTTGAAGTCGTTTCCTTGATTCTCAGTAGCGTTTTAGGTTTTTTCTTATCTGCTTATTTCTTGCAGCCACTGAAAGTTTTGCGGGATACAATGGAAACCGTTCGAAAGAATCCCCAATCGACCGTGCATATGCCTGAACTGAATACAAATGATGAATTATCTGATTTGGCAGACATCTTTAATGAGATGCTCGACCGTATGCGGCTATATATCGAGCAGCAAGAACGGTTTGTAGAGGACGTTTCTCATGAATTACGGACACCAGTGGCAATCATTGAAGGACATATGAGCCTGTTGCAGCGCTGGGGCAAGGACGATCCAGAAGTATTAGATGAATCGCTTGCAGCCAGCATGCAAGAAATCAGTCGAATGAAGACACTTGTGCAGGAAATGCTCGACCTTTCCAGAGCTGAGCAAGTAGATGTCCACTATGCGAATGAAACGACAAAAGCTAAAGAAGTCGTATACCAAGTATTTAATAATTTTAAAATTCTTTACCCGGAATTTGTTTTCACATTGGATGATGATCTTTACCACGAATTGACTTTAAAAATTTATCGGAATCATTTCGAACAAATTATTATTATCATCTTAGATAATGCCGTCAAGTACTCCACAGATCGCAAAGAGGTCCATTTATCTATTTCTTCTGATCGACAAACGTTTGAGATTGCAATTCAGGATTTTGGTGAAGGAATCAGCAAAGATGACTTGGATAAAATTTTCAATCGATTTTATCGAGTGGATAAGGCGAGAGCAAGAACCAAAGGGGGAAATGGGTTAGGACTATCCATTGCTAAGCAATTATTGGAAAGTTATAAAGGGCGCATTACTGCAGAAAGTGTGATTGGGCAAGGAACGATTTTTAGAATATATATTCCTGTGGTTCAATCTAGTAAGGATGTTTTGAAATAGCGCAGATCCTCTGCGAAGAAACCAGCTGGTTGTTGTAGGTTAGCGACAATCAGCTGGTTTTTTCTTTATAAGGGATCTTACTTAATGGACAGCGTTTCTGCTTGTTCATATAAACAGGAACGATTGAGGAACACGAATAGTTATAAAACGCAATTATTGCTATAAAAGCGAACGATGAGATAAAGAATAGAAGAAAGATTCGGCTAAAAAAAATGTTGAGAAAAAGCTTTGTTTTTTGTTGATTTTTCGCAGTAGAATTGCTATATTAGTATTTGTCTTTGTGATAGTCACTGTTTAAATCTTTCAAATATTTTTTCAAAATAAATGTTGACGAAGATCAAGACAAATGTTATTATAACAAAGTCGTCAGAAAGCATTAGGTAAAAAAACTTAAAAAGTTAGAAAAAACTTTCAAAAAAGTTGTTGACACAAAGCTTTCGAGATGATAAGATATAAAAGTCGCTGAGAGATAAAGAGTGATTAAATAACAATCACTTGAAAAAGCTTTTAAAAAAAGAGTTGACATTCACTTGTTGATCTGATATGATTTAAAAGTTGCTAACGCAGCGCAGTAGACCTTT
>NZ_QPQX01000021.1:0-29373 GCF_005234805.1 Enterococcus sp. ARL09-542 | reverse complement strand
TGCTAAGCCAACTGATTGAGAATTAGAAACAATCTGCAGTAGGGAAGAATCATTTACACAAAATTATTGACGCTCCCGGTACCGGTGGTGGGAAGACATATTTCATTCTTACAATTATTGAAGCCCTACTACGAACAAAAGCTAAATTATTTATTTTAGACCCCAAAAATGCAGATTTAGCTGATTTAGGTACAGTTATGGAAAATGTCTATTACAAGAAAGAAGATATTTCTGAATGTATAGATGATTTCTACAATCGAATGATTAATAGAAGTTTAGAGATGAAAAAAATGTCCAATTATAAAACAGGAGAAAATTATGCTTATTTAAAACTTACTCGATTTCACTTTTAATACGACCACCTCCCATAAATAATATTTAAATTTATGGAAAGGAAGATGGTCTATGAATACACTGAAAGAAGATTTTATTTTAGCAAAAGCTGGAAATGAAGAAGCCATTGAAGCCATTCTTAAAAGATTCAGCTCGTTGATGCACAAAAAATCGTGGAGAAACGGAAAATACGATCAAGATTGTTATCAAAAATGTATGATTGCAGTCTATCTAGCAATTTCAAAATTTGAAATCAAGGAATAAGCTCATTTTGGGGAGATGCATTTTGCTTCTCCCTTTCTTCTTATCTACCTCACCTTATCCATTAAATTTTTCAATTCAGTTACATTTGTTAACTCGATTATATTAGGAATTGGCTGCTTTATTAGATTATTCCTAGTGAGTTTTGTTAAATATCTACTAAGTGTTTCTGGAGTCATCCCTAAATAAGAAGCAAGTTCTTTTTTCGTAGTTTCCAATTTTATCTGCTCTGTATTTTGCTTTATATTTTCTTCTAACAAATACTGAATTAAGCGTGTTTCTGCTCTTTCAGTCGTGATTCCTACAGTTAATCGTTCTGTATTATCAAGATGTCTCGCCATTTCTGATAAAAGTTCTAGAGCTATTTGGGGATGCGATAGTAAAATCCGCTTAAAGTTGTCCTTTTGAATGGTACATACTTTAGTTGGTGATATTGCTTCTATAAAGCATCCATAATGTTGTTCTTCAAATAATGCCAGCTCGCCCACAAAATCACCCTGTTCTAAAATACGAATCACCTGTTCTTTACCTGAAGAACCTAAGCGATAAACTTTTACTTTTCCTTCTTGAATAAGATAAAGAGATTCAAGTATATCTTCTGCTTGATAGATAAACTGTCCTGCAGAAAAAGCTTGTTCTGTAATATCACTTTGGATAAATTGAATTTCAGTGAGGGACAATCCCTGAAATAAAGGCATTGTACTTATACAATGATCATATTTTGTGAAATCAATCATGTTCTTACTACTCCTCTTTTTGTGGTTAGTATAGCATAAAAAAATGTTCACTCATGTAATATCATCAGTGAACGATTTTCTATACTTATTTTTCTTTATCTGCATCATAAGGAACAGCGCGTACTGAAACTTCAATGGAATCCTTTACTGCTTTAGAATATGGACAAACTTTATGCGCTTCTTCAGCAATTTTTTGAACTTCTTCTAAATCTAAATCTTGAATTGCAACTTGAATCTCAGCACTTAATTTAAAGTCCACATCGTCTGGCTTTTTGTATAATTTTACTGTATGTGTAACTTGTGAAGATTGATGAATTTTACGTTGACCCTTAACAATTTCTAATGCCCCGTGAAAACAAGCACTGTATCCTAAAGCAAATAATTGTTCTGGGTTTACTCCACTCCCAGATCCTCCCATTTCTTTAGGTGTAGAAATCTTCACTTCAAATGATCCATCATTTAAATAGCTCACTCCATCACGGCCACCGGTATTAGTCGCTGTTGTTTCGTAAATTTTTTTGTAATCTGACATATTGAAGTCACTCCTTTTCACTTTTATGGTCCTATTTTAGGAAATAAAGTTGGTGTTGGCATTGATCTAAATCAAGAATCATAAAGTTAAGAATAACTTTATGAAAAAATATCGTTGGATGCAGTATATCTCTTTACTTGAACTTTATTAGCTATGTTTATTGGTCTTTTTGTTAAGGTAAATAAATATTAACAAAGCTATTATTGCGCCTCCAAAAGAACCACCTATCGCAATAAACACATCCACTGTTCCTTGAATTCGAATGATATTTGATTTAGTTATAAAATGGATGAACTATGATATAATTTTTTGCTTTAGGTTTCCTTCAGATTCCATCAGCTACAAAGTTGCTACCCGTGCAGGGTACATCAAAAAAGGAAATGCCAAAGCATTTCCTAAAGTGTGATTTGGTCAAAACAACACCATTTGACAAAGCACTGAAGAAACTAGAATGACTTTTCATCAATAAACCCTATTGTTCGTTCAGATTTTCCATTTACTCCAACACAAAGGAGTTTTTGAAAACAAATTCACTCCTCCCTCCTAAATCTTTTTAAAAACCATTATTCTCCGCCAATGTCTTAAACCATTCCCCAGATTTCTTAATCGTCTTAATCTGAGTGTGAATATCATTAGCGATTAAGCCGTAGCGGTTACGGTAGGCATTGCTCCAGGACCAGCAATCGATAGGAGTCCATAGATGGTAGCCAAAGCAGTTGGAACCTTCTTCAATCCCTTTATGCAACCATTGGAGATGCTCTTTGATAAATTCTATGCGGTAATCGTCTAGAATTTGCCCTTTTTCATCCATAAAGCGTTCTTCCCGAGAAACCCCCATGCCATTTTCAGAAACAAACCAAGGTAGATTGCCATAATTATCGCGAATATTGATGGCAATGTCATACACTGCTTTGGGATAGATTTCCCAACCTTTGTCAATATTCATGCGACGGCCAGGCATTTGATATGCATCATAATAACGATCAGGCATCCAGGCACCCACTGAATTTGGAGCAATGTCAGGTGTCTTGACCCGGTTTGGATGATAGAAATTCACTCCGATAAAATCAACAGTATTTTCCTTAATCAAAGCTAACTCATCAGCAGTTGACTGCCACAATACCCCATCCTTAGTCAGCAATTCTAGCAATTCCACAGGAAATTCCCCTTTGATGGCTGGGTCGAGAAACATTTTATTGTTCCACAGTTCGGCAATTCGGGCTGCCTCTTGATCTGCTTCAGCATCTGAAGCTGCGTAAGTTGGCGTCAAGTTTAACACGGTACCAATCCGGCCACCAGCTTGTGGTTGACCCATTTCGCGAAACTTCGCCATGACCTTAGCGGAAGCGAGATTTAAATTGTATGCCACTTGTACTGCTTTCTTGCCATCCACCAATTTTGGATAATGAAATTGGAACAAGTACTCCCCATCTACTACCACCATCGGCTCATTGTGGGTCACCCAGTCTTTCACACGGTCACCAAACAAAGCAAAACATTGTTCAGCAAATCCCACAAACAAATCGACAACTTTCTTCGATTCCCAACCGCCATATTTATGGTAAAGCTCCACTGGCAAATCAAAATGATGGAGGTTAAAAATCGGTCGGATATTTTGAGAGAGGAACTCATCAATCACATTATTGTAAAAAGCAACACCCACTGGATCCACTTCATTGGTTTCCAAATCCTTGATGAGACGGGTCCATTGAATCGAGGTGCGAAGGGAATTCAATCCCGTTTGCTTCATCAATGCGATATCTTCTCGGTAGCTATTGTAAAAGTTCGAAGCCATATCTGGCCCCACTCGGTCATAAAAAACTTCAGGTTCAATATCGTACCAATGATCAAACATATTGGCATGTTTCTTTTGAAAACGGCCTTCTGATTGGGGACCAGATGTGGCTGCACCCCACCAGAAATCTTTTGGAAATGTCAACATAGCATTCTACTCCTTTTCTCTCAAAACGTCGGCTAAACACTGCCGCATATGATCGCCAAATTTTGGCAAGTATTCATGGCCATACTCTGGATAAAATAGCATTTCTTTGTCAGCTGCGCTACTTAGCTGATTGTACACAGCAAACTGGGTTTTCGGTGGACAGACTGTATCTGCAAGGCCAATTGCCCAATGCACCTTCCCTTTGATCCAAGGAGCAAAGTATTGCAAATCAATGTAATCCAATGTTTCAAAGAAAGCTTCTTCTCGTTGGTGCAAGGGGTCTTTAAAGCGAAACCAATAAGCCAACTCTTCATAGGCAGAGTTTTCTACATCTAAGCGATAAGCTTCGCGATAATCACTTAGGAACGGATAACAAACAAAAGATTCCTTGATTTCCGGAGCAACAGCCGCACAAATCAACGCCAAAGCTCCTCCTTGTGACGCACCATAGGTATACAGTTGGCTGGTATCCACTTGGGGTTCTGCTACCATTAGCCGAGTCAACTGGTAAATATCGAGAAACACACTTCGATAAAATAAATCATTTGGTCCAGACTCCACTCCCCGGATTATATGCCCTTTCAGACTGGTTTTCGTGGTCAATCCCACATCTTCTGACAAACCACCTTGTCCTCTAACATCGAGTGCCACTACCCAAAAGCCTTCAGCAGCCATAGCGACCTTGTCTGACCAATCCCCAGCATCTGAGTGATACCCATGAAATTGAAGCAAGAGGGGAGACTTTTTTTGCAGACGTTTAGGCCGAATGAGTTGACAATGGACGGTGGCTCCTTGAACACCTGTAAAAGTTAAATCAAATGCTTCTGCTACTGAAGAATTCAAGGGATGAGGCTCTAAATGATAGTCTGTCCCCAAATCATCTACCTCTTGAAACCCTGCCTGCCAAAAAGCTTCAAAATCAGCAGGCTTTCGCTGACTCCCTTGATAGTTTTGCCACCTTTTTTTTGCATCTATTGCATACATTAAACTTGCTCCTTTCGTAAGTGATAGTTTGCCACTGCTCCTATCAGATTAGCATCTTGTTGAAACTGACAAATCTTCACAGTAATTCGTTGGTCCTCTGAATGATGATGTTGTTGTAACAAACATAATTGGGCTTTTACCGGAGCCAATAGATCTTTGCGCATTGATATGCCACCACCGATACAGACTACTTCAGGATCGATGACCAAGCAAACATTATAAATACCAATCGCCAAGGCTCGGAACAATTGTTGAACTTCTTGTTGAGCCAATTGATCTCCAGTGTCAGCAATATCAAATAGTTCTCGACCTGTAATACCTGATACCAAACCTTTCTGTTCGCAATAGCGCTTTGCAGCATGAACAGGGCTGGCTAACTCACTTAACGTTTGTCCATTTTCCGCCAACATGTAGCCAAATTCGCCTCCAAATAAGTTATGCCCCTTGACTAGTTTCCGCTCCAACACCACGGCTCCACCGATTCCCGATCCAATGATGAAAGAAACTGAACTTTTGGCATCTTTGGCAGCACCATAAAAGGCTTCTGCTAACCCTGCACAATTGGCATCATTTTCCACGAAGACAGGTTTTTCCAATAACTCCTCTAATTCTGCAACAAAATGAATTTTATGAATATAGGGGATCGCACTGTAGCCCCCGATAATCCCCTGATCACTGTCCACTGCTCCGGGTACACTGATCGACACCGCTTCAATCGGTGTCTGACTACAACTGGTTAAATTATGCAAAGTGGCTTTTAGGTCCATCTTCATTTGCTCCCAAGTCACGGGTGTCACAAAGGAACCTTTTTCGGTCAAGGCTTCTGCTGCCCACAGAGCATATTTGATACTCGTACCCCCAATATCAATTGCTAAAATACTCAAGAATTCCCCCTACTTTCTCAGTCTACTTACCTACACTAATTTTCATTGTAAGTAGTTATTTATTTTTAGGTATATACTTTTAAAATTTGAAAATCAAAATAAAAAGCGGAAAGAGGATTTTTCCGCTTACTTATTCTCTCGTTAAGACAAACTCCACCGAAAAACTATCATAACGATGAACTGAAATGGAGTACTCAAAAGCGATGCCTGTATCAAAATAAGCAATTTGCTCTGCCACTGCCACCGGATCTCCCGAATCCAATTCTAGATACTGTTGTTCGATTTCAGTCGCCTTTCGGACACTGACGCGTCGATGCCCACTTTGGATTTTCAAACCGAGATCTTCTTCAATATATTCATAAATGGACCCTTCAATATTGGCTTTTTTCAAACCAGGAATCAAATCGATAGGCATGTACATTTTTTCCATAACCAACGGCTTGCCATCAATGTGACGCACCCGATAAATATCATACACGAAAGTATCTTCCTGCATATTTAATTTATTTTTTACCAAGTTATCCGCTTCTATTACCTTAAACTCCAAAACTTTACTTTTAACTTCTTTTCCTGGATTGAGAGCAGTCGTCCCACGAAACTGATTAGCCACCGCAATTCGTTCTATTTCATCGGTCGCCAAATCCTTGACAAAAGTACCGGATCCACGACGTTTGATAATCAATCCCTCTGACACTAACATATCTAAGGCCTTTTTCACCGTCATCTTACTAGCGTCATATTCCACACAAAGATCTTTTTCGAAGGGAATTTGTTGATTTGCTTGATATACACCTTCCAGTATCTTCTTACGAATATCACTGGAAATAAGGATATATTTTTTCATCGTCATGTTACCTCCACTTATGGCTTATCCTAATATCTTATCCTATCTGCTACCGAATGGAAATAGCCAGCCACTGTCCTTTTGAAATTATTTATCTACTCGTCGTAAATGATACAGTTGAGACGCATAATCCCCCGGCAATTGACGGGACCAATAGTCTTTTGCTCGACCGACATAGTTGCCACCCATAATCAAGCCAATGCTAGAAAGATCCTTACCGGAACGTAATTGTGGCAGTTGATTGATTTGATAATTAGCTTCCAAATCTAAACCGGCCAATAATAAACGACGATAAGCCGGATTCGGTTTACCCAACACTTGATAATCCGCCACCAAAGCTTCACTCAAATCTTTTGAAACTACCATCCAACTACACTGGGTATTATCAAAAGGACTATTGAGACGATAAAAACGCCCCTCGTGGATCAATTCTCGGTATTCTTTAAAGGTGGCAATCGCTGCTTTTACCTGTTGTAGCTCTACATCTGACATCCTCGTAATATCCAACTCCAAACCATAAGTACCAAACATCGCTACCTGATTACGAAAAGTCAGTCCTGGCGAACGCCCTACTTGATGATTGGGAATCTGTGACAAATGACTACCGATACTAGCTAATGGGTAAACCATCGAAGCCCCGTATTGAATTTTCAAGCGTTCGACCCCATCAGTATCATCACTGGCCCAAGTCTGGGGTGCATAGTAGAGTAACCCAGGATCAAAACGGCCACCGCCACCAGCGCAGGATTCAATCAACAAATCGGGGTATTTTGCTAAGATTTTTTCATACAGGTCATAAACACCTAAAATGTAGCGATGGAACAACTCTCCTTGATTACCATCGGCGAGGTAATTGGAAAATGGTTCTGAAATATAACGATTCATATCCCATTTCAGGTATGTAATTTTGCCACAAGCAAGAACGCAATCGATTTGCTGGAAAATTGTCTCCACCACTTCTGGGTTGCTAAAATCCAAGACAAACTGATTCCGTCCATGAGAGATTTGCTTCTCAGAATTACCAATTACCCACTCAGGGTGCATCTCATACAAGGGTGTATCCGTAGAAATCATTTCGGGTTCAAACCACAGCCCAAATTCCAAACCTAATTGATTGATTTTCGTCGCAAAGGCAGAGATCCCCTCTGGTATTTTGGCTAGCTGCACCTGCCAATTACCTAAAGAGCCGTTATCACTATTCCGAGTACCAAACCAGCCGTCATCCAACACAAACAGATCCACACCGATTGCTGCTGCTTTTTCAGCGATTTGTAATAATTTCTCACTGTCAAAATCAAAATAAGTGGCTTCCCAATTGTTGATTAAAACAGGTCGTTGCTTATGAGACCAGCGAGGTGATATCAAGTGCTCTTGGAAAAAATGATGGAAGCTTTGACTCATACCATTAAAACCGGCCTCACTATACACCAGTACTGCTTCCGGTGTCAAAAATGTGCTTTTTGGAGTTAATTGCCAAGCAAATTCAAAAGGATTGATACCCATTTGAATTCGCAAAATGTCATAAGTATCCAGCTGCAAACGTGCCACAAAATTGCCACTATAAATTAAGCTAAAGCCATAGATCTTTCCTTGTTCTTCCGTCGCATTGGACTCACAAACAGCCATAAAAGGATTGTGGACATGACTGCTGGCTCCACGAGTACTGGCGACTTCTTGCACACCATAAGCAATGGAATTTCTACTAATCTGGGTTTCTCTCGCCCAAGCTCCATCCAAGTGTAGCCAATCATAGTGCTGATTTGGAAGATCCAGATTAAAACTCAGACAGTCCAATAACTCAAAGGTCGTCTCACTAGGATTGATGATCTTCATTTGTCTGGTCACTACAGATTCTTCACCAAACAAGGTATAGTAAAGCTCGACTTGCAAAGGTGAATAACGATCTTGCAAGGTGATAATTAAAGTCTCCCCCGCTTCACCAAAACTGCCAGGCAAGCCAGAAAGTGCCTGTTTTCCTAATTCAATCCGATAGTGTTGATAGGTAAAGTGACTAATACGATCTCCTTTTGGATAGCGTACCCGTAGCATGGGATAGCGAAAATCAGTGGTACCATAGAGGCCCACTTCTTGTTTGATATGTTCCAACGAAGTAGTGTAGTTTTGCTTGATTTGGTTGTTAGCGGGACGTATTTCTCTTTCAATCAAAAAATCATATTGATCATAAATAGGAATACTACTTCCAAAATAGAGTTGTTCCAAGACGTCTAACTCTTCCATTACCCGAAAAATATAACTAATGTTCTGATTTTTTAGGTGAAACTCTCTTCTTTCAGGATTGACACTAATCATGATTTATTCCTTCCATTTCACGAAATTTTTGCGAGCCTTTTTTCAGTAAATAGGCCACTCCGCCAGGAGCCACCAAGAAAAACAGCAAGGGACTGACCAGCAATAATAGGATCCAAAAGGCATAGGACCCCAAGATGAAGCCATTTAGCAAACTGGGTCGTAATGTCTGAAGTAATAGCTGATACCCAATAGCAACAGGAGCTTCCTTCATTTCGTCATACGTCGCTGTTCCCAAGACCCAGTGTGCATTATAGAGTAAGAAAAGAAGCAAAGATAATCCCCCAGTAACTTTAAAAAACAAGCCTAGTGAAGTGCTACCGAGCCACGCACCAGATAAAAAGATCGCCAAGGACAAAAATACGCCCACAGATAGCACTTTTTCGCACAGTTTCGTAGGTGGTAGCTTCTTGGTTAGTCGACAGAGCTTTTCTTGTAAGGCTTCTGGATGGTCGACACAAAAAACTAACTTTTTATGGCTACTAACCCAGCCATAAATAAAGCCACCAGTGACTAACCAGCCCCAAAAATGCAAGGAACACTTTACTAGGACATAGAGTAATTCCACTGCAACTACTAATTTACTGGACTTCTCGGTCACCAGTAACCCTCCTTTTCCGGTAAGCTTATTTCACAGAACCAGCAACACCATTGTAAATGTATTTTTGCAAAGCCAAGAAGACAACCAAAATCGGTAAAATAACAATAATTACCCCGGCTAAGATCACTGGCCAGTTGGTTCCATAAGGGCCTTTGAATGCAAAGAGTGCCGTGGAGATCACTTTTAGTTTACGATCGGGCATATACAAGAATGGATTATAGAAATCATTGTAAACACCCACACCGCTGATGATTAGCATAGTGACAATAGGTGCCTTTAAGTTCGGTAAAATAATCCGCCAAAAGATACCAAAATAGTTGGCCCCGTCCAAATAGGCCGATTCGTCTAGAGAGACTGGGATTTCATCTAAGTATTGCAAAAAAACATAGATGGAAATCACATCTGTTCCCAAATTTAGTAAAATAACTGACCAAATCGTGTTGAACAAGCCAATTCCTTCAATGATTTGGAACGTCGCTACTTGACTAGTAATGCCAGGAATCAACATTGCCATCATAAACAAAGCCATAATCGGCTTTTTCAGTTTAAAATCAAAACGGCTCATAACATAGGCAAACATCGAGCCTAACAAAAGCTTACCTACCATACTAATTGAAAAAATAAGCAACGTATTTTTAAAACCTGTCAACATCTGACCATTGATAAACGCAGTTTTGTAATTACTAAAGTCCAATGACTTTGGTAGCGACAAGACACTGGTAGACAAAAATTCATTATTGGATTTGAAAGAGCCAATAAAAACTACCAGGATTGGTAGTACGGCAACCACTGCCCCGATAATCAAAATCAAATATTGAAGTATACGTCCGATAGAAAATTGTCTTTTCATCTTCTATGCCTCCTTCTCGCTAATAAATTTCCGTTGAATCAACGTCACCACTAAGACAATCACGAGTAAAATAACTGCCATCGCTGAAGCTAAACCAACTTTATTATACTTAAAGGCAGTATCGATGGTTTGGATTACAAAGGTCATGGTGCCGTTGGATCCTCCAGTCATAATATATGGAATATCAAAGACACTCAAGGAGCCGCTTATGCCCAAAATCAGATTTAGGAAGATGATTTTGCGAATACTCGGTACGATGATATAACGAAACTCATCCCAACGATTAGCCCCATCTATTTCGGCTGCTTCATAAACTTCTGGATTGACCGACTGGATTGCTCCTAAAAAAATCAAAAAGTTAAAGCCGGTATAACGCCACAAGGAAGTAAAGGCCAAAGAAATATTATTGATGGAGCGATCTCCTAACCATAGCCGAATTTGACTCTCCAAACCTAGCGCCGATAGCACTGTATCCAAAGTTCCATCACCTTTAAAGAAGTACAAGAAAATAAATCCAATTGCTACCCCATTTAGTAAGTAAGGGAAAAACAAAATCCCCTTCCAAAAATTAGCAAATTTGACCTTAAAGGACAAAATCGTTGCAAACAATAAAGCGACACCCAATTGCAAAAAAGTTGCAAAGAAGTAATACAAGCTGGTTTTAAAAACGGTAAAGTATTTTGGATTGGTTAAGACTGTCTTGTAGTTATCTAGTCCGACAAATTTACTGTCTGGGGAATAACCATTCCACTCTGTCAAACTGTACTGGAACATCTTCACTAAAGGATAATAAGATAACATTAATAATAAAAATACCGGAATAATGGTAAAAGTAAAGATCAAGATTCTTTTTTCAGTTTTTTGGCTAAAACGGGATTTTTTCACCGTCTTATTCATGGTAAACTCTCCCTGTTTATTCATGTTGGCTCCTCCTTATTCTAAAACCCCTCATATCGACCACGGTCCGCAATCGCTATGTACTCCTGCAAAAGAAGTTACTACCAAGATAAGTTTTCTTTACGACACTGTGCTTTTGCCTGGCACAAGTTGCCAGACAAAAGTTAGTGCCTACAATCAAAACTTTATTTGCTATCAATCAAAAGTCTTTTCCTAACTGCTAGGGTGACTTCTAAAAAAATTTTACTCTCCCACTTCTGCTATCGCATCTGACCAGCGTGTATTGAAGTCTTTCATAATAGCTTCGAAGCTTTCGTTAGAGTTACCAACTGCTGCATCGATGATTCGTTGCTTTTCAGCATCTGTCGTACCCAAACCTAGTTCAGATTGGTCATTGATTGAACTAAACAATGATTCTTTTCCGGCTGGTGCTGGATTTTCTTCAATTAACTCAACCCCAGCATCTTGTGCAGCCTTCAATGATTCTGGATAATCTGCTCCAATTTTTGCTGACAAGCCCCCGTTTTCTTCCGCGTAGTCTGATTCATTGACTAACCAGTCGATCAACTTGCGCGCCGCTTCTTTGTGCTTACTATGAACGTTGATCCCATAGTTATAATCTGCTCCAATTGGCAAATATTGTTTACCATCCTCGGCAGTCATTGGAAATGGTTGGAAGATAATGTCCTCAGCAGTATCAGCATTGATGTCTTTGATTTGTGGTACCGCCCAACTTCCCAAAACCATGATCCCAATCTTACCATTAGCCATATCTACTTTTGATTGTTCCCAATCAGATGTAGTTGGGTCAGCCTCAATCAACCCTTGATTGCTAACATCGTATAGGGTTTTATAAATCGTATTCATCACTTTACCCGCTGCAAATGGCTCTTTGTCTGAAGTCATCTTATTGGTAAAGTCTTTATCACCAGAAGCACCACTGCGAACAAAGTCCCAGTTTGATAATGTCCAACCAGCCGCATAGTTAGTATATAGCGGCATCACATCAGTATTTTTTTCTTTGATTGTTTTTAATGCTGCTACAAAATCTTCTGGTGTTTGTGGAAATTCGTCAATACCAGCATCTTTGAAGACCTTTTGATTGACCACCATCCCAGTGGCGTTCATCTGTGACGGTAAGCCATAACTCGTGCCATCATAGGACCGATCATTTAAACCCATATACTCTTTGCTGAGCTCTTCCTTTTTACCAAGTGGTTCAAAAAAGTTCCCATAATCTTCTGGCTTGATATCTCCTGGAATCATCAAAACATCCCCATATTCTTCACTATTCATCCGGGTTTTAATTTGGCCAGCATAGTCTGTAATCGTTTGAATTTCTACTTTGATATCCGGGTACTTCTCATTGAATTTTGTCATGTATTCATCCCATTTTCCATTGGTTTCCCAGTCGGTTTTGTGGTTGATGAAGGTAATGGTCTCAGTTTTCCCACCATCCTTGTCATTAGCTGAATCTTTGTTGTTTCCACATGCCCCTAGAACTAAACCTGCTACTCCCAAGACGATCATTGAACCTAGCATTTTTTTCTTCATGTTACTTCCTCCTATAAATTAATAAAGTGCTGTTACCAAAAACTGTTCATGGCCTGTTACGTCAGAAATGGAAAACGATTACATAAATATAATACTACATTCCCATTTCAAAGTATATACTTTTATATATATTGTTTTGTACTTTTGTAAAATTCTCGAATGATCGCCGCAGCCGGTTTACCGTAAACCCCGTAATCGTCGTCTTTGAGCGCCATCTCTCGCGAATATAACCGCGCCTTCCAGTCCCAAATACCAAAGCCTTGAATCCAGTTTCTCTTGTCACAAGCAGTAAACATCTTTTCAAACCATCGTGATTGCGCTATCATGCTAACTTCCCCTGAAAAACTCCAATCATTGGGTAGATATTGACTTCCTTCACGACTTGGACAACCCACTTCACAAAAGAAGAAAGGTTTTTGGTAGTGATTTACCACTTGTTCAATCCGATCCAATTCTTGTTCCCATTTGTCAATCGGATAATAGCCTGATGAAGAGATGACATCTACAGCATCCCACCAAGTTAGATTATTTTCTTGATACTTGTCACAATTATAAGTTAGTAGACCATTGTAATGCTGTCGAATCTGGGAAATAGTTTCCCGCCACTGAGCTTCCCGTCGATCACTATTAACCAATTCACAGCCGATTACCAACATGACACACCCTGTCTCTTCAGCGAGTTTTGCATAGTGATTCAGGTATTCACGATAGGAATCAAACCATTGGCTCCAAGTCGGCTCGCAGGGAACATCGTAATCAAAAAAATTGATGTGCGCTCGCCACGTACCATCTGCCACATTGACCATGGGTTTCAAGATTACTTTCAACCCGATTCCCTGAGCGTAAGCGATCATCCCTTTCACTTCTGCATCTATTAAAACGTTGTCACTTTGCCAATCGATTTTGGTAGACTGAGGATGAGCTTGTGTGACAGTAATTGGTAATATCACATGACTTGCAGCTAACTCTTCTTTCATCATGCGTAATGATTCTCGACTCATTGGATCTTGCCAGTCTCCCCGTTGGCTCATAAACCCAAAAGTTATCCCATTGATAGTTTCCATCTTTTCACTTCTCCACGTTTTATTTTGTAATCGATTTCAATTCTATATTATAAAGGACGAAGAAGAAAAAAACAATAAAAATATATACTTTTGATTATAATGATTTATACAATATGATATAGTAAATATAATAAAATTGGAGGTCTTTTTTGGATAAGAAAAAATTGTACACGCAGCTCACTCAAAAAATCATCCCCTTCTGGCAAGGTAAGATGGATCTAATTCATGATGGTTTTTACGGTCGTCGGGATAAGATCCCACTACTAATAAGAGCTGCTTGATGAACGCCCGGTATTTATGGAGTTTTAGTCATTGCTGCCGCATTTTACAAGACAAATCCTTAACTGAGTCTTTTTTAGCTAGCCTAAAGACTGCTGCGAATCCTGCCTATGAATTTTTCCGGTAAGTCTGTTGGGACCAGGAAAACCCAGGGGATCTTCTGGGAGCTAACCGCAACTGAAATACTCTCTGATCCCAATAAAACCACTTATGCTAATAGTTTTGCCCTCTATGTTCTTAGCGAGTATTACTTAGACTTTCATGATCTGTCTGCATTAAAAATGGCAACCACGCTCTTTAGTTTTCTCGAAAAGAAGTCTTATGACCCTCTTACAAATGGTTATCAGGAGGATTTTTCCCACAACTGGTAGCCCGTTCCCTCCCAATCAATCGGACCCAGCGATTTGCCAGATCTAGACTTTACCACTAATACCCATTTGCACTTTTTAGAGGCATATATAAATTTCTACATGACGACGCCAACATTCGATGTAAAAACTACCTTGCAAAGATTACTCATTGTCTTTACAGATAAGATTGCGACCCCAGCAAACTGCCTCCAATTTTTCAATGCTGATTGGTGTCCTCTAAGCCAAGAAATCAGTTTTAGCCATGACATTGAAACCATTTGGGTATTGCAACGGACTTTGACTGTTACTAGTATCAAAGATGTGCAAGTCAGTCAATTTATTGAAAATCTTGGTACTCAAGTAGCTACCAAAGGCTTCGATAACAACAAAATCATTTGTGATCATTCAAATACCCTTCAAACCTCGACTCGAAAAACTTGGTGGACGCTAGCAGAAGCAATCATCGGCTTTTACAACCTGTATCAATTAACTAATAGTAAGGTCTATTATGAATTGGCTACTCACCACTTCGAAATGGTAGAATGAAACTTTGTGGATACTCGATCTAACAGTGAATGGTATGCCTACCTCATCAATGATGGACACCAGATTCTACAGAAGATATCGCCAACGCTTGGAAAGGCCCCTTACCATACCTGTCGTATGTACACAGAAACAATTGCACGCCTATCTAGGTAAGAAAAACAGGACGACCTGACTTCTAGAGAATCATTCGAATTGTAGTGACATCGCAAAAAGCCAACTAAAGAACAGTTGGCTTTTTGATAGTTTATTTTAGTAATTTCTGCTTAGATGCAAATATATGCGCAAATGGTTCTTTAGCTCTTGGTTATCCTTAATACTACAACCTAATTGATTCTCTCCAGCAACTCCACCCTATTTTTCATAATTTTTGAATTAAAATAAAGGTAATCCCTTTTAATTTTCTATCTTTATTTCAATATCAGAATTTATTATTTTAAATTTTTACATACCTGTTTATGAAAAACTAAATAATCTGTCAAAAAAAAATGATTGTTCATTTCTAAATATGTTTTCCAATTTTAAAATCTTTTTTAGCATTTTTGTTTCCTTTTCATATGGTTTTTCGTTGTTAATAGTGACTAGGATGATATTCCTATTTTGACCATTGACAATTAAATATAATTTTTGAATAACGTTCCCTGCTATTCGAGCTAAGAATTCAAGTACGCCATGACCTATTTAGCGATAACTACTTAGAGATTTCTTTTTGTTTTGGGAAGACAAAATGCCATGACAATAGCAGTAGATAATGATACTTCCGTAAGGCTCACCGTAAACTGGGGAGAGGTGAAATTCCTATGTGCTTACCCAAGGCAATTCAAAAATTTTAGTTCATTTATAAGGGGATGATTTTATTAAATCAATAGTCTATCTAAACAAAAAACAAACCTGTGAGTTTTTAGGAATTGATAACAATACTTTAGATAAATGGATTCGTATATATAATTTTCCCGTAATAAAAATAGACGGTATAATTCGCTTTGATGTAGAAGATATCAAAGGCTTTATGGATACGTTCAAAAAGATTTGAATTTTACTTTTGACTGCATATACTAAAAGTAGCGAAATATACTGTCTTACTTTTTTATTAAGGAGTGAGGAAGTTGCCTACGAAGCTTTCAAATGGAAAATATAAAACTAATTTGAGATATCCAAAAAAATTTAAAGAAATTACAGGTATCAGTTCAGAAAAATTCCAAAAAACATTTCCAACTAGGCAATTGGCTATTAAAGCCGAAAATGAAATGAAAAAGAAAATCGCAAAAGTCTTAAGAGAGGAGAATGCAAATTCATTAGAGCTCAAAGGTCAAATAAAATTCAAGGAGTTTTATAAATCTAAATGGCTTCCTAGATATGAGTTAGGGCAAACTACTAGATCCCATAAAGCTCCAAGCGATATAACCATCATTAATACAAAGAATTTATTTCGATTGCATATTCTGCCTATATTTGGTGAGTATGCCATGAGCTATCTTAATGCAAATACCGAAATAATATCAGATGAACTCACAAAAAAGTCGAAGGAATATGCAAACATAAAAATCATTAAATGCTATGTTCGTTCCATGTTTGATATTGCAGAGGTTCTAAATTATATTGAATTTAATCGTACAACAAAAATAATTCAAAGTATTACTGCACCTAAGAAAGTTGCTCTGGAAGAAAAAAGAATACGAGAAGGAAAACAAGCTTTATCTTCGAAAGAACTCACTGATTGGTTAGACGCTGTAAGAGATGATTTCAATGATCAATTACTTTCCTTTCACGATTACACTCTTTTTATGCTTACTTTATATCTTGGGGATAGAAAGAGTGAGACCTATGCTTTGCAATGGAAATACATTGATTTTGAAAACCAAACAGTCCGTCTTAAATATGCCTTGGATAAACACACAAAAAAGAAATTTACAAAAGGTCGAAAAGATACTATTATCCAAGTTCCGGAAATTGTAATGACACTATTGCAAGAATGGAAATCAGTGCAAGCTGAACAACTATTGAAGTTGAAAATTAAACAGACACCTGACCAATATCTTTTTAGTTACTCCAAACCTTCTGGTGAAGTAAATTGTCCAGTCCATACTGATTACTTAAATTATCGAATTAATTCTATAAAAAAAAGACATCCCATTTGGTTCATTTAACTCCTCATAAACTTCGACATACTTACGCAACTTTAGCTAGACAAGGTGGGGCTGATATGAATCAAATTTCTAACGCTTTGACACATTCAGTTATTTCAACTACAAAAATTTATGTGAATACACCTGATTTAGTTGATAAAGCTGTGTTCGAAGCGTTTCAGCGAGGATTACAAAAATCTAATTAATGTGTTCTAGAATGTGTTCTAAATATAAAAAAAAGACACTTTCCAAATAATTGGAAAGCGTCTTGAACGTTGATATATAAAGAATATTAACGTTTTGAAAACTGTGAAGCTTTACGAGCTTTCTTAAGACCTGGTTAAACAAAACTCTATTTTATTGCATTTTACAGGAATGTATTTCATGCGAAATTAATAAGTCTTTGTTTATAGAGTTTTACTAGGGTATAAAAAGTTGTATGTTATCATTACCTCAAAACATTACCTCAGCTTGGCGAGTTGGTTGATTGAAGAATAAATCATTTATCTAGATATCTCAATAAAAAATGATTTCTAAGAAATTTGTATTTTCGTGTTATTATTTTTTTGCCCTATCAAAATTTCTAATTCTTCTAGCGTAATATGATTATGACACATAATCGATTCAATTACTTCAATACCTATTTTTTTCGAGAAAGATCCCTTTTGTTCACTCACAAAAATACTTTCAGAAGACATATATAAGGAACGAAGTTTTGGAATTAGTATATCGTACAAATAGACCACCATAAAATCGTCCTTGCAACCATTCTCAAAAAGAATTAAATTTGCTGATTGTGTTACATATATCACTGAATTACATTCATGGTCAATTCCAAAAACAATTTCTACTTCATTTTCTTTTCTAATTCGCGCAGTTACATTTTTCAAACTTTCACCATTACTTATAAATGCTTTAGTTACTGTAAGCTCTGATGTTTGTTCAGATATTCCTTTTATAATATTTTGTTCATCAGCCACATTCCCCATAAATCCGCCGATTCCTTTTAAGTAATAATTCTCACCTAAGAGTCGCTTGCATTCACTGAATTGATAAAAAAACCAGTTAAAAAAATCTTCTGGAAAAATAAATTCTGATCGAACTTTATTTATATTTTTAGCTCCTATTAATTTTATAACTCGATTAATGTTCACTTGCTGCGATGAACATATAACTGAATAAATTGAGTTGTTTAATTCAAAAAAACAACTTTAACATATGCATCATTAATTCGTTATTTTTTAGGTAGATATTGATCATTGTTATCTCTCTTTTTTTGCTTCCCATACTCCAGCTTAGAAATTGCCGTTATAAAATTTATTTTAAAGGTGACTTTTTCCCCTGAAGTATCGGTAGTAGGAATACTTAATACCTCAGCTTCTGAGGAGGTATCCCAATTATAGTTATACTTTGCATCATCACCATAAAGAACAATTCCATTTTTTTTATCTTGTGCCGTTAGCTTTACTGGTTCGCTTACTTTTCTTGTTAATATCTTGGACTTTACATCATCGATATTGCTTATTTTATCAAGCTTAAATAATTTACAAATTAATTTCGTACTAGTTTTTATATTTGACGAGAGTGTAAAATATTTTGTGTAAATAGAAAAAAGGAAGTCCCTTCTGTAGAATAGAGTTACCACAACACATTCACAGAAAAGAGGACTTCCATATGAACGATTTTACTACAGAAATTCTAAAGACTCTAGCGAACAAAGGCGATTTGAATGAATTATTCCGTGTCCATTTGGAAAAAGCTGTCAATACGCTTCTCAAAACGGAGTTAACGGCTTTCCTCGATTACGAAAAGTACGATCGCATTGGTTTTAACACGGGTAATTCTCGTAACGGCTCCTATGACCGTACGGTCAAGACCGAGTACGGGGAACTTCATCTCCAGATTCCGCGCGACCGCAACGGCGAGTTCAAGCAACAGACTGTTCCTGCTTATAGACGGACGAATGATACCTTAGAGGAGACCGTCATTCACCTCTTCCGAAAAGGTATTACCATGTCGGAAATCGCAGACTTGATTGAGAAAATGTATGGGCATCACTACACGCCCCAAACCATGTCCAACATGACTAAAGTGCTGACTGAAGAAGTAAATGCATTTAAAGTTAGAACTCTAAATGATAAGTATGTCGCTATTTTCATGGATGCTACTTATATTCCTTTAAAACGGCAAACCGTCTCCAAAGAAGCAATCTATATTGCCATTGGTATACGAGAAGACGGCACTAAAGAAGTACTAAGTTATGCGATTGCTCCGACTGAATCGACCTACGTTTGGAATGAGTTGTTACAGGACATTTACTCCAGAGGGGTTCATGATGTCTTACTGTTTATTACCGATGGCTTAAAAGGCATGAAAGATACGATTCACCAGATTTATCCTAAAGCTAAATACCAACATTGCTGTGTTCACGTTTCCCGTAATATTGCTCATAAAGTACGTGTCAAAGATCGAAAAGAAATCTATGATGATTTTAAGGCTGTTTATCAAGCTAGCTCAAAGGAAGAGGCAAATACCTTTTTAGGGAGTATGATTGAGAAGTAGCAAAAAACTTATCCTAAAGTGACGCAGTCACTGATAAAAAATCAAGATTTATTGACTTTTTATGAGTTTCCGCCTGGTATCCGCCGAAGCATTTACTCAACTAATTTAATCGAATCTTTCAAGAAACAAATCAAGAAATACAGCCGCAGAAAAGAGCAGTTTCAAAATGAAGAATCACTAGAGCGTTTCCTAGTATCCATCTTTGATACATACAATCAAAAATTCTTAAATAGAAGCCATAAAGGCTTCCAACAAGTGACGGATACATTAGCTTCAATGTTTACTGAGTAACCCATTATTTTGCAGAAGGACGAGTTATTTACACAAAATTATTGACGCTCCCAATAAAAAAACAAACAAAGTAAAATAATCTACTTTGTTTGTTTTTATTTTAATTAATATTGAATTTATAAAATTGTCTTATCACTTGGTTCCACAACCAAGTAGCGATAAGGCTCATCCCCTTCAGAATGAGTGGTAACATAAGGATTTTTACTTAAAACAGAATGAATTTGTTTTCTTTCAAAAGCGGGCATTGGTTAGTCAAAGACTAATTCATTTATATTTATATCTTAATCTTTTATTTTAATAAATTGTGATATAATGAAGTATAACTTTTTAGGGAGTGTACTATGAATTTTCAAGATAATAGACCATTATATCTACAAGTAGAAGCTTCTATACGTAACGATATTCGTGAAAAAAAATATCTTCCAGGAGAGCAATTACCTACAGAAGAAGAATTATGTAAAATTTATGGAGTAAGTAAGATTACCATTCGAAAAGCTTTTAAACTTTTAACAGAAAGTGGAACAGTTGAACGATTAAGGGGGAAAGGGACCTTTGTAACTCAAAAAAAAGAAAGTTTAAAATTAGCTGGAGTTCATGGATTTAGCGATTCTCTTTCTACCCGAGGACATAAAATTAGATATACTGTTTTACATTCTAAAATTATAAAGGCTGATGAGTTTTTAGCTAATAAATTACAAATCAATGTAACTGATAGAGTTTACAATATTAAACGTTTAATGTGGGAAGACGGTGCCCCTATGGGAATTGATAATTTTTTCGCATCAGAAGAAAAATTTCCAACTTTATTTGAAAAAGGTAGCCAATATACTTCATTATATAAACTTCTAGAAGATGACTATGATGTCAAAGCTACGAGCTCTATTATGGAAATAAACGGTTTATCTGCAACACCTGAGCTTTCCGACTTATTGCAATGTATAGTAGGAGATCCGCTATTTATTTTAGAAAAGGTTGGCAAAGATAAAAATAATCAACCATTTCATTATTCTCAATCCACAGTTCGTTGTGATAGAATTAGTTATGTTATTGAAGTCACAGAAAATATCACTTTAGATACGGTGCATAAAAATGATTCAGATCCTAAAGTAATAGATTGATATTAAAAGAAATCATACCCAAAGCAATCAATTTTGATTAGATTTGGGCATGATTTTTATTTTTACTAATATTCTCTAAATACATCAAAAAACTTATTTATATTCCAAATTTCACCTGTACTTCTTGTCGCAGATATTTAATATCGTAAATAACATCATCTGCTAGACTTACATCTTGAGAAAAACGTTTATCTTTAATTGCAAGAACCTTCATATTTGCTCTTTTACCAGCTTTTATACCATTATAAGAATCTTCTATCACCAGACATTCTTCAACTGGAATTCTGAGCTGTTCTGAAGCTTTAAGGAATATAGTAGGATTAGGTTTACTTTCTGGCAAATCTCTTCCGCTAATTAAACAATCAAAATATGACTCTATTTTACAAGTGGTAACAACTTCATTTATAGTATCCATTGGACTGGAAGAAGCAATTGCCATTTTTATTTTTTTCTTTTTTAACCATTCAAGCTGTTCAATTAGTATATTAGGAAAAATATCCAAGTAATTAATCTTTTGCGATTTCCAATATTTAGTAAATTTTCCCTTCAATTCTAAACTGTTACATCCCTCATTGTACTTTTCTATATCATCAAAAATACTTGCTGTAGTTCCAATCTTTTTTTGATAAGAATACAAAGGATAGCTTAAATTTTCTTGTTTTAAAAAATTAAATACCCACTTTTGATACATAATCTCGCTATCAATTAAAACTCCGTCCATATCAAAAATTAGAGCCTTAATCATTATAAGATACCTATTATACTTAAAACAAACCCTGCCAAAATACAACCTAATAAGAGCATATTTGTACTAACATTTTTCTTAATCAATTTATATATTCCCAAAGTACATACAAGTGGTAATAATCCAGGAATAATGGAATCAAGTAAGTCTTGTAAAACAAGTTCTGTTCCCCCTGTAGTGAATTTTAAAGGGGTGACAATTGGCACCATGCTAGCCACCATTCCACCTACTACAGCCAAACCAATGATAGAAGCAAATTGCATTACTCGATCCATAAGACCTTCTTGATACAATTTAGTAAGGTATTTATTGCCAGACTCATATCCTAATTTACCGCCGTAAAAAACAGCTAAAATAGAAGGTATAGCAAAAAGGCCAACAGCTAAAATCGGTCCTAAAATACTACCTTGCTTAGCAAAAGACAATCCAATCCCAAATGTAATAATTCTTAAAGTACCTTGGAAAAATGAATCACCAATTCCAGCAAAAGGACCCATTAAACTGGTTTTAATCATGGAGATAGATTCAGTATTAAAGTTTCCTTCTTCTGCTTGAGCATTTTGTTCTTCCATAGAAGCACAAAGTCCCATAATAAATGGAGTCATTTGAGGCGTACAGTTAAAAAATGCCATATGACGAGTATAAGCTTCTCTTTTTTTCTCTTCATCATTTTTATAAACTTTATTTAAAATTGGCGCCATCCCATACATAAATCCCATATGCATTTGTCTTTCATAATTCCACGAACACATGATTGTCCATGAACGAAGACACATCTTATGAAGATCTTTTTTTGTGATTAAACGTTTTTTTTCTGTACTATTTTCCATTAACCATGCGCCTCTTCTCTTTTTCCATATTTAACTTGATCCATTACAAAGGCAATCAGAGCTGCAAAAATTGTCACGCCAATTAGTGAAAGACCTGAATAGGCAACAATAAAGAATCCAAAAATAAAGTAAGGATATAATTTTTTACTCAACATTGTGCTTAATAGCATTGCAAACCCTAATGCGGAAAGCATATTTCCAGAGACAGTCAAGGCGTCTGTAATCATTTCTGGAATTTTATCTACTAAATCTGCCACAACGTCAGCACCAAAATATACTGTTAAAAAGATTGGAATAAAGTAAACAAAAGCATTAAAAATAAATGACCAATAAATATGAATAATTTGAGCTTTTCTAAATTTATTATTTTCAATGGCTTTATCTGCAGCATGTCCAAATTGAGCAATTATCATGCGCATGATAATACTCATAAATTCACCAGCTACAGCCACTGGGATAGCTATTGTTAAGGCTGTTTCTGTACTACTATTAGTTAAAATTGCAAAAGCAGTGGCAATAATACTACCAAGTTGCATATTAGGAGGTCCAGCCGCCCCAATTGAGACGAATCCCATAGAAATTAATTCTAAAGATGCCCCAAGAACAATCCCTGTATGCAAGTCACCTAGCACAAGTCCGGCAAGTGTACTCAAAATTAGTGGTCTACCAATATTTTGTCGACCAATTAACCTGGAGTCAATAACAGCTACCACACCAACTAAACCTAATAAAATGGCTTTTAATAACATTTATTTTCCCCCCTTACTTACTAAAATCTACATTTTCAATACTTGAAGATGGGACTTGTTGCACAAATATTTTCACTTCTTGATCAAGAATTTTTTTTGTGGCTTCTAATTCTTCAGGAGTTAAAAAGACTGCCTTTCCATATTGTTTGGACTCGCTTTTCTTAGACACACCGCCAAAATTAATTTCTTTAATTTCTGGTAAATTTTGAACTAATTCAAAAGCTTCCTTAGGTCCTTTAATTAAAATCATGTAATTATCATTTGGGGATGTTTCCATAATCCCTTTAACATCACTAATTTTAACAATGTCTAATTTGCAATCAGCAGGTTTAGCAATTGTCAAAGCCATCACAGACATTGGATCTCCTGGAACTTTGTTATCAGCCACAATAATATGGTTAATATCATACTGTTTAGTCCAAGAAAATATTACTTGTCCATGAAGTAATCTGTGGTCTACACGCACTAATTTAATCATTCTATTTCCTCCTTCAATTTTTAAAATTTATAGAATAGAAATTGCCACCTTAACTGACATCTTTTAAAAGCGAATTAATATGAACCATACTTTTTTGAGAGTTATTCAGTAATTCCTTAAAATCTATTTCTTCTATAGATTTACCAGCTGACTGGGCCATTAATAACTCCAGTAAAAGAGGTAAATTAATCCCAGCAATAATTTGAATTCTATTGTTGTTCAACTGTTTAATAGAAACATTATTAGGTGTTCCTCCAATTAAATCCGTTAAAATAATTAGAGGTTGCAAATGATGCTGACTAATTATTTCTTTCATACTCTCCTCAAAATCATCTGGACTAGTATTTTCTTTAAATGGAACAGCACTAATACCTGTGGCGTCATTCATTAAAATTAATTTTGTTGCCTTTAAATAACCCTCACAAAGGGTAGAATGTGTTGTAATCACAATGTGAAATAATTGATTTGCCATCTTTTGCAACCTCCTATTAATTAATATTTCATTTGCCACATATAGCGTCTAACATCTAAGGAATGGCCTCTTTCAAAAGCAATCGCTTCTACCATTTGGCGAATAACAACGCCACTAAGTACAGCTGCAATATATTCTTTCGCTACACTATCTATAGATTCTAAGTCAAAATCAGCTTGGTCTAAAACCATTAATTTATTACTGAATTTTTTAGTGAAGTCTTCTACCCGTTGATCTAAAAATCTTGTATCTCCAATACTTTTCACTAAGATGAATGGTACATCATAATCAGTGATTTCAAAAGGACCATGGAAAAATTCCCCAGAATGAATAGCATTAGAATTAATCCATTGCATTTCCATGAACCAGCAAGCTGCTGTGGAGTAAATTTCTCCGTAATTAATACCGCTACCAATTGTGTAAATAATTTTATCTCGTTTTTGGTTTTTACCCCATTCTTTAGCAGTTATTTCAAATTTGCTCTTTTCAGCAATAACAAGATCATTTAACTTATCAAATTCATTCAAGCAAGTTTCCCATTTTTTAGAGCCATCTAAAACAAGTAAAATATTAAATAATAAACCATAAAGAATTCCTTTATTTAAATCACTAGCATCAACATCTTTACCCCAATCATAGTGAACAGGATATTCAGCTGCTTCCCATAGAGGAGATCCTTCTTCATTAGATAAACAAATAGTCATTGCTCCAAATTCTCTTGCTTTTTTTGTTGCTTCTACAGTTTCTGGTGTTGTGCCAGAATGGGAACAAGTGATAACTAAAGAATTTTCAGATAATCCTTTTGGTATAGCATAGTTAAATTCGTTAGCAGTATAAACATGACAAGGTACAGTTAATTCTTTATCAAATAGATATTGACCAGCCATTAAAACGGCTTGTGAACCCCCACATGCTGTAAAATATACATGATCAATTGTCTTTTCCTTTAACGCTGCCATTGCTGTTTCAATCTGTTCTTTGTGTAGTTGTCTCATTTCTTTATCCCTCACTCTAATATGTATTATAAAGTTATATAACTTTACGATACCTATTATCTATGAAATTGCTTTATTTTGCAATACTATTTTTCAAAAAAATTTTTTATAACAATTTTATATAATAAAATGCCAGACTGTAGACAAAGTCCATTTTATGGATGATGTCTACAGTCTTTTCTTTTATAATAGATTTATGAAAACGAATGCAAGGAGTGATAGCTATGATGTCTAAAAACAATACGAATGGTAGAAATCAATTTGCGATGCTTACGATTGATGATCTAGTTCCTCAAGATCATCTCGTTCGAAAGATTGATGCCGCGCTTGATTTTGAATTTATTTATCCAATCGTCGAAGCCACTTACTCCGATTTAGGTCGCCCAAGTATCGATCCAGTGATTCTGATCAAATTGGTGTTTATTCAGTATTTATTCGGTATCCGTTCCATGCGACAAACCATTAAGGAAGTCGATACCAATGTCGCTTACCGCTGGTTCTTAGGCTACTCCTTCGAGGAGAAAATCCCCCATTTCTCAACTTTTGGAAAGAATTATGTTCGCCGATTTAGAGAAACGACGGTGTTTGAGGATATTTTTGCCTATATTTTAGAACAAGCAGTTAAAGCAGGTTTTGTAACAGAGGATAATTTGTATCTGGATTCTACCCACATCAAAGCTAACGCCAATAAACATAAGTTTACGAAAGAAATGACCCATGATGAAGCGAAAGCCTATCAGGATGAATTAGAAGATGAGATCAATCGTCAACGAATAGAGGCTGGAAAACGCCCTTTTACTTTGGACTTAGAAAAGGAAGTGAAGCTGAAAGAAAGAAAGAAAGATAAGTAAAGCTGATCCGGAAAGCGGCTACTACGTCAAAGGCGAACGAGAAAAACAATTTGCTTATTCTGCCCATACTTCATGCGACGACAATGGATTTATTCTTAGCACAATCATCACTCCTGGAAATATTCATGACAGTCAAGTCGCCTTTCAGCTCGTCAAACAATCGAAGAGACTTTTTCCTGAAATCAATTGTGTTGTCGCTGATGCTGGGTATAAGACACCTAAGTTTGTTCACTTTTTGACTCATTTGAACCTTCGACCTTGTTTGCCTTATTCAAGGCCCAAAGGGAAAAAGGGGCTATTATCAAAAAATGAGTTTCTCTATGACGAGTATTTTGATTGTTATATTTGTCCGCAAGATCAAATGCTCGCTTTTTCAACGGTTACTCGAGAAGGGTACCGAGAATACAAATCCAATCCAAAAGAATGTGTGAACTGTCCTCTGCTAAACCAATGTACCAAAAGTAAAAATCATCAACGAGTCATCACGAGACATGTTTGGGGAGATCTGATGGATGAAGTGGAACATCTTCGCCTAACAGATCTGAATAAATCAATTTACAAAAAACAGAAACAAACGATTGAACGAATATTTGCGGATGCAAAAGAAAAGCATGGGATGCGCTGGACCAAGTATCGAGGCTTGGAAAAAGTCGCGACGCATACGATGCTAGTGTTTGCTGCAATGAATTTAAAGAAATTAGCCACCTGGCTATGGAAAGGCAAGGAGCCTTTATTTTTTTGTTCAAAAATTCGAAACGAAGTAGATAAAAAGCTGTTCCAAGCTCGAGTTACGAGTTTGGAACAGCTTTTGTCTACAGTCTGATATCAAAAACTTTTGAGGATGTTAAAGGAGAACTAGTTTTTGAAGATAAAGTAATCCAAAAAATAATTGGAATTGCGATAGATAAGATTGACGGTCTTTTAACGATTGATGGAGGTTTCTTCTCAAATATAGCTGGTAAATTAGTGAATACAGATAGCAATACTTCTGGTGTGGATGTTGAAGTAGGAAAAAAACAAGTTGCAGTAGATCTTTCAATAGTAGCTGAGTATGGTAAAGATGTAACTTCAATTTATGAAAAAATGAAACAAGTTATTTCAGAAGAAGTTAAAAAGATGACAGGATTAGATGTGATTGAAGTTAATGTAAATGTTGTAGACGTAAAAACGAAAGAACAACATGAAAAAGATTCTGTTACTCTACAAGATCATCTTTCAGATGCTGCTTCTGTAACTAGTGAATTTGTCACAAAACAAACCGAAAAAACAAAAGAAGCTTTTGGCACAGCAAGTGAAAAAGTAAGCGATGGTGTCCAAGATGTTAAAGACAATGTTAAAGAAGCAAAAGAACCACGGGTCAAATAATTATCAGTTTCTTTAATTTAAAAATCTCCTAATAAAATAGATACGGAATAATAAAAGTCCCGTTCTATTGGCTCTTCGACATTTAGTGTTGGTAGAGAAAGATACAACTGAAAATTTAGTTATAACCAGTTAGGTAGAGTGCTTAACTTATTTTTGTGGCTCTTTGTCAATAAGGACTGATGAGTTGTGCAAAATCAAATCTGGGTCAGAATGAACCACATTCTGGCTCAGATTTTTTGTTATCTCACTTTGATTAATTGATTGATCAAAGAGATTCTAATCCTCATGTTCTCGAATGATTTAAATCCGTAGGATACTCGTTTTATCACTTTTATCTTGTTGTTTGTTCCTTCCAATGCACCATTGCTATACCTGGTTTTTAAAGCATATTGAATCCCTAATTTATATTTATTTAAAAACGTCAGTTTCTTACAAAACCATTGTGGGAGGTATTGATCTAAGCTGTTGATCGTATCGAAAAAGCTTTGGCTGTCCTTGTGTTTAAAGTGATAGAGGTGTAGCTGACAGGTCTCGTAAGCTCTTGTTAATTGCTCGTCATAACTCAAAAGTTCATCGACGATCGCTTTTTGCGTCATTGGTCTACAAAAGGATCGATTATATTGATAATTGGAACTATACAGATCATAGGCATACTTAATGAGTAATTTCCAGAATCGCTTCAATCGTCGATACTTTTTCGGTTCTGTTTTTTGAAAGCTATTCATTGTTTTAATTCGCAACTGATTTAATGCCCGAGTGATTTGTTGGACAATGTGAAAGCGATCGGTCACGATTTTGGCGTTTGGGAAAGACCGCCTTTACAAGTTCAAAATAATGGGCATTCATATCCATCACGACGTATTTCACGTTCGCTCGTGCTTTTCGAGTGAATGAATTTAAGGAAATATGGTTTTAAGAAAGCCAGGCGGCGATTCTCCAATACACCGATTAATTACTGGGTCAGCCCATTCATAAAAACAAAACTCATTTTTCCACTGCAGGACTTCATCGATTTGAACTCGTCAAAACAAAGGACCGAAGGTAATGTGTCAAAACGAGGATGATACGTTTTTAAACAGGTGTGCAGGACACGCAGAACGGTTACGTCAGAGACAAAATAGCGATTGGCAATTTCTTTTCTTGTTGTATTCTTCGCCAGTTCCAAGGCAATTTGAACCTTTAATTCCTTTGAAAGATAGCAGTTTTCATCCACCAAATTGGTCTGAGCGTTGCGTTGAATGTCGACTGACATTCTTTACAGTAAAAGTGCGTACCTACCAAGCGTAATTCTGTTTTGGTTGCTCGATAAGGTAAAAGTTGGACTTTTGTTTTGTGTGAGCCATTCTTGATGATTTGTCCTTCATTTTTGATGCCACATTTACGGCAATCGCTTGGTATATAGCTAAGTTTGGCATGGATAAGATTGGTGCGAAACCTCTCTTCTTCTACAGTCTCTAACCATTCTTCTTCGAAGAATAAATTTTCATCTGTTAAACCTAACAATTTTCTAGTACAATGATCCATGGAGATATCCTTTTTTGGTTTGGTTTTGTTTTAGTCGACTAAATTCTACCAGTTAGGCTATCTCTTTTTCTATCTTTTTTTACAAAAAAAGTGTCAGTAGAAAATCCGTAGATTTTCCACCAACACTAAATATTGTAGAACCAAATTTTATTTTATTGGAAATAGAATTTTCTGTAATTTATCTCTATGAAATAATTATTTTTACGATATTTAGTTTTTCTATATATATGGAATGGCAACACTTTTCTAGACAAAAATTATAAGGTCTGTTTATGACACCATATCCAGTTGCCCTTGACAACGAG
>NZ_QPQX01000020.1:0-36274 GCF_005234805.1 Enterococcus sp. ARL09-542 | reverse complement strand
TGCTAAGCCAACTGATTGAGAATTAGAAACAATCTGCAGTAGGGAAGAATCATTTACACAAAATTATTGACGCTCCCCTTGCAGAAGCAGATATCGTTATCTCTGATCGATTTGTTGAATCAAAAAAGAATCAGTGTTTTTTCTTTCTTGAGGATATCCATAACAGTGAAACATGGAAAAGGTTAGGGATATTTATCAATGGGAGGATCATCGAACGGCGAATTCGATCTGAAAGTGCCCCCAAAAATTAGTTAGGATCGATCTGTTGATTGAGTCATGGCACAGATGCTTTTGCTTAAAGATTGTTTTTTTTTCGCAGGGGCAACGATAAATAAGTCAAAAAAATATATCTATAAAAGAGGGCTGTGACAGTCATCTTTTATAGATATTTTTTTATAGTGATTTTATTGGTATTAGGTTTGCGAAGAAAGCGATTTTTGGATAGAAATTTCTACAATATCTGGCATTTCAATAACTGAGATCGTTTCAGGTTCATAAGAACCAGGCGGTAATTTTTTCAAGAAGTAATGTTTGATTTCTTCAATTTCGGTAGGTTTGATTGCGCGTTTTTTGTTGATCAGCAATATTTCGTTGTGATTTGGAGCAGAAGTAAAGATGACTGTGATGTCTCCGGCAGTATATACTTTTACCATTTCAGCATCGGTATTTTCAAGCTGATTCATAACTAATCGAGAATGGCTGTTTGTCACATTGATCAATTTCACCATACTCACCTCACATTCTATGTATTTTTACTAATATTATAGGGCGTTTTTTTTAAAAAGAAAAGCCAGACAGCTTGAAAACCTTGGTTTTTTTGAGGTTATTCAGGCGTCTGGCATAGAAATCTAGACAAATAAGGTACGATGTCTGGCTGTTGCGAGGATTTTACTCATCATCAGATGGCTGTTTTTCTTGTTCCTTTGGCTCTTCGGGTGTGTCAACAGTTTTTGCTGTCACAATGATTTTGTCTTCAGAATCCAAAGTTGCTTGTAGATCATGGACTAGAGGATGATCAAGATAAAATTCTGCGATACCATCTTCGATATGATCTTGAATCGTTCGGCGTAATGGGCGAGCCCCCATCGTAGCACTATAACCAAGCTCTACCAATTTTTCTTGGACATTTTCTGGAACTTCAATATGCAATTTTTGATTGGCTAAGGTTTGATTGACATCTGCGAGCATCAAAGAAACGATGGATAACAGATTTTCTTTGCTTAATGCTTTGAATTCAATGATGCCATCAAAGCGATTCAGAAATTCTGGTGTGAAGTAGTTATTTAACTGATTCAAGACAGATCGTGTGACACCTTCCCGGGCTGCTCCAAAACCAACATTGGCTTCTACTTTTCCAGTGCCGGCATTACTTGTCATGATGATCAATGTGTCTTTGAAGCTGACCGTGCGTCCTTGAGCATCAGTTAAACGACCGTCATCCAAGATTTGCAAAAACATATGCAGAACATCAGGATGAGCTTTTTCGATTTCATCTAAAAGAATTAAGCTATAAGGGTTACGACGGACTTTTTCCGTTAACTGTCCAGCTTCTTCATAACCAACATAACCAGGAGGAGAACCAATCAGTTTGGAGACACTGTGTTTTTCCATGTATTCTGACATGTCAAAACGAATCATTGATTCTTCAGAGCCAAACATTTCATAGGCAAGTTGTTTAGCAAGTTCTGTTTTACCAACACCAGTTGGTCCGACAAAAAGGAACGAACCGATCGGACGGCTTTGTTTTCCTAATCCCACACGATTACGACGGATCGCTTTAGCAACTTTATCGATTGCTTCATCTTGTCCGATTACATGCGATTTCAGATCTTGAGCTAAGTTTTTCAACTGAGTTTGTTCTTTTTCTTTGAGTTCGCCAACCGGAATGCCCGTCCGTTCTTCAACGATTTGCTCCATATCCTTTTCGGTGATCACGGGAGTTTCTTCTTCACTGATTTGACGTTCTTTCATTTTTTGCAGCTTATTGATTTGATCTCGGTAGTAAGCAGCTTTTTCAAAGTCTTCTTCTCTAGAAGCAGCTTGTTTTTGTTCTTCTGCTTCTTGCAATTTCTTGTCGATTGTTTTCGGATCAACAATTTGAATAGTCAGATTTTTTTTCGAGCCGGTCTCATCCAGAAGATCGATTGCTTTATCAGGCAAGAAACGGTCTTGGATGTAGCGATTGGAAAGGGTAGCAGCGGCTTTGATTGCCTCATCCGTATATCTTACATGATGGTAATCTTCATATCGAGGCTGTAATCCTTTCAAAATACTGATGGTTTCTTCTACAGAAGGTTCATCGACTCGGACAGGTTGCAAACGACGTTCTAATGCTGCATCTTTTTCAATGATGCGATATTCGTTCAATGTCGTTGCGCCGACCATTTGTAATTCACCGCGAGCCAATGCTGGTTTCAGAATATTTCCAGCGTCCATGTTGCCATCACCAGCAGCCCCTGCGCCCACGATCTCATGGACTTCATCAATGAATAAGATGACATTTTCGGCTTGTTTGATTTCTTCAATCAATTTTTGGATTCGCTCTTCAAATTGTCCGCGAATACCCGTTCCTTGAACCAGTGACGCAACATCTAAGCGAATCACTTCTTTATCCATTAGTTTTTGAGGAACGTCACCGTCGACAATTTTTTGTGCCAGACCTTCCACGACAGCGGTTTTACCTACACCAGGCTCACCAATCAATACAGGATTGTTTTTCGTTCGGCGATTCAAGATCTCGATCACCCGACGAATTTCATCGTCACGTCCTACGACTGGATCGATCCCGCCGTCTCGAGCTTGTTGTGTGATATTGATGCCGTATTCGCCTAAAAGACCAGAAGGTGCTTGGCCATTGCGCGGAGGTTGTCCGCCGATTATGCCGTTTCCTCCAGTTTGAGTTGGAGGCGTTTGTTCATAAGGTGAATTTCCTTGTTGCATTTGGCGAGACATTTGTCGAAAAAGGTCATCAAGATTTCCGAAGCCGAAGGGATCCTGAGCCATCATATTTGTTGGATTTCCAGATTGTGCTTTTAATTTTTGGTAACAACTTTGACAATAATCGAGTTGTTTTCTTTGACCATTGACATTGGCATAAAGATGAATAGAAGCTTCATTTTTACCGCAGTTTTGACAAAGCATATGTTCACGACCTTTCTTATCATTTGCTCATCTATCATTCTACCGCGATTTTTACTCATGGTAAAAAGATACACTTGCAGATTCGGTGAATAATTGTCAGCAGCGTCAAAAATTTCATTGACCTTTACTGACCATAACTTTATTATACAATTTTTTTTTCAGACTGCAAGGATTTCAGCTTTGATGACGGAAACAACTTTTCCCTGAAAAAAGAATCGTTTATAATGGAGAAGATGAAGAGGTGATAGAGATGAATGAAAATCGATTTGTTGAACAAATTGAACAGTTGCGCTCTGGAGAAATCGACGAATTGCTGGTAGAACAATCCGAATTTCTGCTATTTCGAGAAGCATGGTTAAAATTGGAAGACCGCATGAAATTTGTCGGCGAGGCTGGCTTGAATGGCAAGATCATCTATCGGTACCAACCATAAAAACAAATATAGGTTCATTTCAGTCGTTTTCTTAAGAGAAAACGGTTGTCTATCAGAGAAAAAAATGGTAATCTTAACAGTTGAAAGGGCGTTTTTTTGAGTCTGACAATTGACTGAGTCAAAAAAAGCCTTCACCACAAAAAAACCGTATCATAAAGGAGATTGATCAATATGGAAAAGAAAGATTTTCACGTAGTTGCTGAGACAGGGATTCACGCACGTCCAGCTACTTTATTAGTACAAACAGCAAGCAAATTCAACTCTGATATCAACTTGGAGTACAAAGGTAAATCAGTAAACCTTAAATCAATCATGGGCGTTATGTCTCTAGGTGTTGGTCAAGGTTCTGACGTTACAATCACTGCTGAAGGTGCTGACGAAGCAGATGCAATCGCTGCAATCGTTGAAACAATGAAAAAAGAAGGTTTGTCTGAATAATGGTTGAGATGCTAAAAGGAATTGCTGCTAGTGATGGTGTAGCCGTTGCCAAAGCCTACCTGTTAGTACAACCTGATTTATCTTTTTCAAAAGTAAATGTTGAAGATACGGCAGCAGAAGAAGCTCGTTTAGATGAAGCTCTAGCAAAGTCAACAGCGGAATTGCAACAAATCCGTGACAAAGCAGCGCAATCTTTAGGCGAGGCAGAAGCACAAGTATTTGATGCTCATTTAATGGTTCTGTCAGATCCTGAAATGATCGGACAAATCAAACAAAACATGGCAGATAACAAAGTCAATGCAGAAGCTGCATTGAAAGAAGTCACTGACATGTATATCGGCATGTTTGAAGCAATGGATGACAATGCATACATGCAAGAACGTGCAGCGGACATCAAAGACGTTGCGAAACGTATCTTGGCACATTTGCTAAATGTGACGTTGCCAAATCCTTCAATGATCAACGAAGAAGTTGTTATCGTTGCTCACGATTTGACACCAAGTGATACTGCGCAATTAGACCGCAACTTCGTTAAAGCTTTTGTAACTGATATCGGGGGACGTACCTCTCACTCAGCAATCATGGCTCGATCTCTTGAGATTCCTGCAATCGTAGGATCAAAAGAAATCACAGCTAAAGTGAATGCTGGTGATATTCTGGCAGTTAACGGAATCTTAGGAGATGTTATCATCAATCCTACTGAAGACCAAGCTGCTGAATTTATTGAAGCAGGGAAAGCTTACGCGGAACAAAAAGCAGAATGGGAAAAATTGAAAGATGCTCAAACCGTTACAGCTGACGGCAAGCACTTTGAATTAGCTGCAAATATCGGAACGCCTAAAGATCTTGAAGGTGTTCACAACAATGGTGCAGAAGCTGTCGGTTTATACCGGACAGAATTCTTGTACATGGATTCTCCTGATTTTCCTACAGAAGATGACCAATATGAAGCATACAAAGCAGTTCTTGAAGGAATGGCTGGTAAACCAGTCGTTGTTCGTACAATGGACATCGGTGGGGACAAAGAACTTCCTTACTTGAAATTGCCACACGAAATGAACCCATTCTTAGGCTATCGTGCATTGCGTATCAGTTTATCTGAGTTGGGTGACGGCATGTTCCGTACACAACTTCGTGCGCTGTTACGTGCTTCTGCTCACGGAAACTTGCGTATTATGTTCCCGATGGTGGCAACATTGAAAGAGTTCCGTACTGCGAAAAAAATGTACGAAGAAGAACGTCAAAAATTGATCGATGAAGGCGTAACTGTCTCTGAAGATATTCAAGTAGGTATCATGATCGAAATTCCTGCAGCAGCTGTTTTAGCTGACAAATTTGCCAAGGAAGTAGACTTCTTCAGTATTGGTACCAATGACTTGATCCAATACACAATGGCTGCAGACCGTATGAATGAACAAGTTTCATATCTTTACCAACCATATAACCCATCTATTCTACGTTTGATCAAAAACGTAATCGATTCAGCACATGCTGAAGGTAAATGGGCTGGTATGTGTGGAGAAATGGCTGGCGATCAAACTGCTGTGCCACTTCTAGTCGGTATGGGCTTAGATGAATTCTCTATGAGCGCAACTTCTGTACTTAAAACACGGAGCTTAATGAAACGCTTGTCAACAACTGACATGCAAGAATTAGCAAAACGTGCTTTGGAAGATTGCGATACGATGGAAGAAGTAGTCGAATTGATCAATCAATATGTAAAGTAGTTAAAAGTTAGCAGCAAGCGAATTCGCTTGCTGCTTTTTTTGTGGTCTGGGAGCGAACAGTTTTGTCATATTGTTTTGATGACCTTTGATAAACCAGCTTTTTGACGTATGATAGAAATCAATACAAAAACTAGGCCTTGAGTTGGAGGGTGTTCTCGTCTAGCTATGTTATACTAGATGTAACAGTTTAGAAGGAGGAATCTCGTTTGAAAGTACTTCTCTATTTTGAAAGTGAAAAGCTTTTAGAGAAATCTGGTATCGGCAGAGCACTTGCGCATCAGCAACGTGCACTGAGCAGTATCGGTGTTGAATATACATTAGACAAACAAGCTGAGGATTATGATATACTTCATATTAATACGTATGGGATCAATTCGTTGAATCAAATCAATAAAGCAAGGAAACAAGGCAAAAAGGTAATTTACCATGCGCATTCGACTGAAGAAGATTTTCGAAATTCATTTATCGGCTCAAACCAGTTATCGCCATTATACAAAAAATATTTGATCAATTTATATTCCCGAGCCGATCAATTGATAACCCCAACGCCCTACGCAAAAGAACTATTGGAAGGGTATGGCATCAAGGTACCGATCTGTGCGATCTCTAATGGGATTGATTTGGACAAATATCGTCCGGAACCAAAAAAAGAACAGGCTTTTCGCGACTATTTCCAATTGTCGGCGGATCAAAAAGTGATTATTTCTGTTGGCTTGTATTTTGAGAGAAAAGGAATTGTCGATTTTGTTGAGATTGCTCGCCGCATGCCAGAGTATACTTTTATTTGGTTTGGACATACACCTATGTATACGATCCCTAAAGCGGTTCGAGATCTCGTGAAAGAAAACCATCCTGAAAATGTTATTTTTCCTGGCTATATCAAAGGAGATGTCATTGAGGGGGCCTATTCTGGAGCAGATCTGTTTTTCTTTCCTTCCTATGAAGAAACAGAAGGGATCGTTGTGTTAGAGGCGCTTGCTAGTAAGCAGAAAGTTCTAGTGCGTGACATTCCTGTTTATCATGGTTGGTTGCAAGAGAATCAAAATTCTTATATGGGACGGACAGTTGATGAGTTCGTTGAACAAATTGCTAACATCGTAGAAGGTCGTGTACCAGATCTGTCAGCTGCCGGCTATCAAGCAGCTGCAGAACGGAGTATTGAAGAAATTGGAAAAGAGTTAAAGAAAGTTTATCAAAGCGTTTTAGAAGAAAAACCCGTTGATTGACGGCAAGTTTGGAGGTACCGTTGTGAAAATCGGATTTTTTACAGACACATATTTTCCGCAAGTGAGCGGTGTAGCGACATCGATCAAAACATTAAAAGAAGAGTTGGAAAAGAAGGGCCATAAGGTCTATATCTTTACGACTACAGATCCAAATGCAGAAATGGATGAGGAAGATATCATTCGTATGCCTAGTGTGCCTTTCGTGTCTTTCAAAGACCGTAGAATCGTGGTGCGGGGCATGTGGTATGCCTATTTGATTGCGAAAGAGTTGGAACTAGAACTGATTCATACCCATACTGAATTTGGTGCGGGACTACTGGGAAAAATGGTGGGTCGAAAACTACAGATTCCTGTGATTCATACCTATCATACAATGTATGAAGATTATCTGCATTATATTGCGAAAGGAAAAGTTTTGCGACCTACACACGTAAAGTATTTCTCTCGTCTGTTTGCCAATCATTCTACTGGGGTTGTCTGCCCGAGTGAACGGGTCATCGATACACTACGCAGTTATGGCGTTGTGTCGCCGATGCGCATCATTCCCACTGGTATTGAGGTAGAGAAATTTCGCCGTCCGGATATCACTCTGGAAATGAAACGAGCCTTGCGTCAAGAATTGGCGATTGAAGAAGACCAGCCAATGTTATTATCATTGAGTCGTATTTCTTATGAGAAAAATATCCAAGCGATCGTTGATGGACTGCCTGATATTCTAGCAAAAATTCCTTCAGCCAAATTAGTGATCGTGGGCAAAGGGCCTTACAAAGAAAAATTGGAAGAAAAAGTTCAAGAAATGAACTTGTCTGACCATGTTCATTTTGTTGGAGAGGTTGCAAATGATGAAGTAGCCATCTATTATCATGCAGCAGATTTCTTCGTCAGTGCTTCTACTTCAGAGACACAAGGACTGACGTATACAGAAGCAATGGCAGCAGGTACGCCTTTAGTCGTTGAAGGCAATGATTATTTAAATACATTGATCGATGATCCATCTCTTGGTGTGACCTTTGACACCGATCAAGATTTTGCTTCTGCATTTATTCATTATTATCAACAGCAGATTCCTAGGAATGAAAGTGTCTTAGCACGAAAAATGTATGAAATCTCTGCGGCACACTTTGGTGAATCGATGCTTTCTTTTTACCATGATATGATTGCTTACTATGAGACAGAACGCCTAGACAAGGAAACCGAAGAAACATTGAAAAAATTCAAAGTCAAATTGAAATCATTTAAACGAACAATTGATTAAACATTATTGCAGTCAAGTTCACGTTTTTAGCGTATACTAAAGACGTGAATTTTTTTATTTTTGGAGGTATGACTATGAAGCTAGGTTTTATTGGAACGGGTGTCATGGGCCAATCAATGGTCGGTCACTTTTTAGCAAGCGGACATCATGTAAATGTGTATAATCGTACAAAAAGCAAAACAGACGAATTAGTCGCTAAGGGAGCGGTTTGGTGTGATACGCCTGAAATAGTTGCTGCTGAAAGTGAAGTTGTTTTCACAATGGTCGGCTATCCTGCAGATGTTGAGGAAGTTTACTATGGAGAAAAGGGAATTTTTCAAACCGATGTCGCGGCAAAATATTTAGTTGACTTTACAACTAGTACGCCAAAATTAGCAGAACAAATCTATCAAACGGCAAAAGAGCATGGTGCGGCAAGTATTGATGCGCCAGTTTCTGGTGGTGACCTTGGAGCAAAAAATGGAACGTTGACGATAATGGCGGGTGGTGACGAGGAAGCCTATCAAAAAGTTGAACCACTATTTGAGATTGTCGGAAAAACGTGTCATCTTCATGGCTCTGCCGGCAAAGGCCAGCACACAAAAATGGCCAATCAGATCATGATTGCTGGCACGATGACTGGAATGACTGAGATGCTCGTCTATGCCGATAAAGCAGGTTTAGAACTTCCGCAAGTCATTGAGACATTATCTGGTGGCAGCGCCGCAAACTGGTCATTGGCCAACTACAGCCCCCGTATTTTGAAAGAAGATTTTTCACCTGGTTTTTTTGTCAAACATTTTATCAAAGATTTAGGTATCGCACTTGATGAAGCAGCGAAAATGGGACTGGATTTGCCAAGTACGGCTTTGGCAAAAAAAATGTACGATCGCTTAGCGGAAGCTGGCTATGAAAGTGATGGGACTCAAGCCCTGATTAAGCTTTGGTGGCAAGATGGAAAAAAATCTTAAAATGACAAAATAAATTGTAAAAAATCAATGCAAGATAGAATATGATTTGATACAATATAACGGACAGAAAAAGGAGGCTTACGAATGAAAAGTTCGCAATTAGTCGCTATCATCAAACGTTTAGAAGCGATGGTCGAAGCGCAAGACAACGAGGTTCAAGTTCGCCGTTTCGAAAAAGAAGGCGTAGAAAAATGCACAGTAACCTACGATAACACCACAGAAACGTTTGAGTTAACGGAAGCAGAGTCAAGTCAGTCTTATCAATTTGATAATATTGATATTGTAGCCATGGAAATTTATGATTTGATCCAATAAACGTATCAGCGTTCAGATGAAAAATGCCATACGCATTGCCAGCGTTCCTCTTTAAGGAGCGCTGGTTTTTTGTTGCAATCATTTGAGCGTTTAGGTATTTGACAGCACAAAATTTAATTGTCTTAACTGGCGCAAAATTATATGTAGAGGGTCAAGGTCTGTTGGCAGCAATCGTTTAGCTGTTGTTAAAGGTGCTGGAACAAAAGCATCAGAGGTTGATACAACTTCGCTATGAATGATTTGTCCAAAAGAGAGTTGATAGACTTTTACTTGTGATGAATCGGCAGCAAGAGAAGCTTCAAGAGAGGTTTCAAGAGGAATCTCAAAGCGAAATTCTGGGAGAGCGATCAGAGTATTCACCTCGAGAATTTCTCGATAAAAGGATTGAAGCAATTTTTTTTGGTACAGTAGTTGATCAGCCTGTTCAAAAAGTAACTGTTCCGCAAAATAATGCAATCGTTGGTCGAGATAACTAAATATTGTCTTGCTTTCTGCACGAAAGAAAAGTTTCAGCTCATTCAGTTTTTCTTCCAAAGGAATAGTTTGCATCAACGGCAACTGTTTGGACAACGAGAGAAGTTTATAAGGATTGACAGAAGGTAATTGATACGTTTCTGTCAATATCTCAATGATTTCCGGCAATTGCTTGGATCGGCGAAAAGGTCCTATTGCATCCTCTGCTGCCTCATTTGTTCGAACGATGTTTCCTGCATCAAAGCGGATGTATTGGTAATTAAGAAAGTTGGTCATTTGACGGTTATAAATGGGACGATGTTGCTGAATCAACTGACATTCTAACAATAGCGCATCGAGTTCTGTGTCTACGAAAATTGTTTCGAAATCTACGACATTGTGAACTAAACGCAGAATCTTGTTTGTATGCTGTGTATTTTTGCGAAAATAAGAAGAAACTCGTTGTTTCAATTGCTTGGCTTTTCCAACATACAGAATTCCGCCATGAGAATCTTTCATTAAATAAATCCCAGGTTTTTGGGGTAACGCATTTGCTTTTTGCTTTAAGTATTCGATCCGTGCGTTGATGTCCATCACCTCATTTCTACACTGCAACGATACCAAAATTTAAGGTGTAGAACAAGTGATGTTCTGACACGATAATCATTTTCGTGAAATGATGGAAGAAATCTTTGATAATCAAAATAATTTTTAACTACTCGATTCTCTGGTAATTGTCAACTTAAAAACTTGTGAAGGTTAGAAAAGCGTACTGAAAATAAAAATGCGCTTAAAAAAAATAAAAATCAAAAAATTTTCTTGCAATTCTCTAAAAGTTACTTTATAGTTTGACTATCAAATGATTTGATTATCAAACTATTCGGATGGTGAAAGATATGGAACCAAATTTAGAAACGGTCAACGACTATTTAGTCAGTGTCTTCAATGACATTCTCGTGATCGAAGAATCAGAATTAAAGAAATCACAATTTAAAGATCTTTCAATCACAGAAATGCATACGATTGAAGCAATCGGCATGTACAAGAAGAAAACAACTTCAGAAGTCGCTAAAGAGCTTTCTATTACTGTTGGGACCCTCACCATTGCAATCAATCGTTTGGTTAAAAAAGAATATGTAGAACGCATTCGCAGTGAAGACGATCGACGCGTAGTCAAACTTGCGTTGACAAAAAAAGGCAAATTGCTTTATCGGGTACATCAACATTTTCACCGTGAGATGGTCAAAGGCGTTCTAAGCCAGATGTCTACGGATGAAGAGCAAGCTTTACTTAAAGCCTTAAAAAATCTGCATGACTTTTTACAAGATTATAAGTGAGTGTAACGGATGAATATGTTTGGAAAGATTACCGCAACAGCAAGCTATGTTCCTGAACAAATCGTGACGAATCAGCAACTTTCAGAAATTATGGATACATCAGATGACTGGATTTTTTCACGTACAGGAATCAAAGAACGTCGAATTAGTAATGGAGAAAATACTTCCGATTTATGTACGAATGTTGCTACGAAACTTTTGGCATCAAGGGGACTTGCTCCAGATGAATTGGACTTTATCCTAGTAGCGACCATCACTCCGGATTTCAATACACCGGCAGTTGCTTGCCAAGTTCAAGGGAATATTGGCGCCCATCAAGCTTTTGCTTTTGATATCAGCGCAGCTTGTGCCGGATTTGTTTATGCATTGTCTTTAGCAGAAAAATTGATTCGGACCGGTTCTAAAAAAGGGCTCGTCATTGGCGGTGAAGTGCTGTCAAAGGTCTTGGATTGGGAAGATCGTTCAACCGCAGTTTTATTTGGAGACGGGGCAGGCGGGGTGCTTTTAGAAGCAACCAACCATCAGCATCTCTTGAAGGAATCGCTGCAGTCTGATGGAACCAGAGGACTCTCTCTGACATCAGGTTTTGTTGAAAATAAGAATCCTTACGGAAGTTCGTCAACCCAATACAGTGCTTGTATGCAGATGGTTGGTCGTGAAATTTTTGATTTTGCGACACGCGATGTCGTTCAATCCATTCATGCAATCAGTGAGCATGAATCGGTAGATTATTACTTGTTGCATCAGGCCAATTCCCGAATCTTAGATAAAGTGGCTCGGAAATTAAAGGTCCCGCGACATAAGTTTTTGCAAAATATGCAATTTTATGGCAATACTTCAGCCGCTTCAATTCCGATTTTGTTAGATGAAGAAGTGAAACGCGGCACGCTGTCTTTAGGCAGCGGACAAAAAGTGGTGTTCTCAGGTTTCGGCGGCGGATTAGCATGGGGGACCATGCTGGCAGCTTTATAGCCTGTTCACAATCAATATTGAAGAAAACACATTGGAGGAATATACACATGGTATTCGAAAAAATTCAAGAAATCGTAGCAGAAGAATTAGGAAAAGAAAAAGAAGAAATCAAATTAAACACAAACATTCAAGAGGATCTTGAAGCAGACAGCTTAGACCTTTTCCAAATCATTAACGAGATCGAAGATGAATTCGATGTAAAAATCGAAACTGAAGACGGCATCAAAACTGTCGAAGATCTAGTTAAATACGTTGAAAAACAACAAGCATAAAAAACGAGGCTAGGCAAACAGCCTAGCCTTTCCTTGTAATAGAAAGAGTGTGTTTCACTCGCTGAGATCTGCGAGTGAAGATGCCATTTTCTCCAAAATCTTTCAGTTCAAAAAAGGAGTTTAAAATGAAAACAGCATTTTTATTCAGCGGTCAAGGAGCCCAATATGTAGGAATGGGTCAGGAGTTATATCAGCAAGAATCAAGTGTTCAACAAACCTTTACGGAAGCAAGTGAGATGCTCGGCTATGATATGACTGAACTATGTTTTACTGAAAATGACCGTTTGAATCAAACTGAATATACGCAGCCAGCCATTTTAACCGTCAGTGTGGCTTTTTGGCGTTTGTTAAAAGAAAAAGGTCTCCAGGCCGATGCTTTGGCTGGTTTGAGCTTAGGTGAATATTCCGCATTAGTAGCAAGCGGCGCATTAGACTTTCAAACTGCTGTAGCCCTCGTGCAAAAACGCGGCAAGTTTATGGCAAATGCCGCACCACAGGGTGTGGGTAAAATGGTCGCTGTGATGAATACTCCGGCTGAAACCATTGAGGCGATTTGTAAAGAAGCTAGCCAAGTAGGGATCGTTTCGCCAGCTAATTACAATACGCCGCAGCAAATTGTCATCGGTGGGGAAGTAGCTGCGGTTGACCAAGCCGTTCAGTTATTGCAAGCGGCGGGAGCCAAACGAATGATTCCATTAAATGTCAGCGGCCCTTTCCATACAAAACTTTTAGAACCCGCTTCTAAACAACTTGCTCAAGAGCTGGCGAAAATTGAAATCAAAGATTTACAGGTGCCGGTGATCAGCAACACGACTGCGAAACCGATGAAACAAGAACAAGTCAAAGAATTATTAGAGAAGCAAGTCAAATCACCTGTGCGTTTTTATGAAAGCATCGAGCAGTTGAAACAAATGGGAATTGAGCAGATGATCGAGATCGGTCCCGGAAAAGTATTGACCGGTTTTTTGAAAAAAATCGACAAAACCATTGCTGCTTCGAGAGTGGAAGATGCTCAAACACTTTTTGACACACTTTCAAGGTTTGATTAGGAGGAATTTATGGAACTGACAAATAAAAATGTCTTTATTACTGGTAGTTCAAGAGGGATTGGCTTTGGCATTGCAGAAGCATTTGCCAAAGAAGGAGCCAATATCGTATTGAATGGGCGGAAAGAGATACCTCAAACTCTTATAGAGACGATTACCCGTTTTGGTGTGAAATGCATCGCAGTCAACGGTGATATATCCGAATACGATCAAGCTGTTTCGATGCTTGCACAAGCGGAAGCTGAATTAGGACCGATCCACATTTTAGTCAACAACGCAGGAATCACCAATGACAAGTTATTGTTGCGCATGAAACCAGAAGAATTTGAAAGTGTATTGAAGATCAATTTGACTGGAACCTTCAACATGACGCAAGTAGCTCTCAAAAAGATGATGAAACTACGCGAAGGACGTATCATTAATTTGACTAGTGTCGTAGGATTGACTGGCAACATTGGTCAAGCAAATTATGCAGCAAGTAAAGCTGGCGTGATTGGTTTTACCAAATCAGTTGCCCGCGAAGGAGCGGCTAGAGGCATTACCTGTAATGCGATCGCACCAGGATTTATTGAAACGGAGATGACCGCAGTTCTTTCTGATAAGGTAAAAGAACAATCGATCAATAATATTCCGTTGCAGCGATTTGGTGCTGTAGAAGATGTCGCAAAAGCTGCGGTTTTTTTGGCCCAAAGCGCTTATATCACAGGTCAAGTAGTCAGCGTAGATGGCGGAATGGCCATGCAAGGATAGAAAGGAGATACTTATGAATCGAGTAGTTATTACAGGATACGGTGTGACTTCCCCAATAGGGAATGATCCAGAAACATTTTTAGCTAGTTTGCAAAATGGAACCAATGGGATTGGCCCCATTACCAAATTTGACGCCAGTGGAACAGGGATTTCAGTAGCAGCTGAAGTCAAAGAGTTTCCACTAGAAAAATACTTTGTCAAAAAAGATACGAAACGGATGGATCTTTTTTCGATTTATGGGATCTATGCTGCCCTTGAAGCAATGAAAATGGCGGGTTTGAATTCTGAAGCGTTAGATGCCGATCGATTCGGTGTCATGGTCGGATCAGGTATTGGAGGTTTGCCAACTATTCAAGACCAAGTGATTCGAATGCATGAAAAAGGTGCAAATCGTGTGTCTCCAATGTTTGTGCCCATGTCGATCGTCAACATGGTGGCAGGAAACATTGCATTGCGTGTGGGGGCAAAAGGTATTTGTACAACTACGGTCTCTGCTTGTGCATCCGGTACTCATTCGATTGGTGAGGCTTTCCGCAATATCAAACATGGTTATGCAGACGTGATGATTGCTGGCGGATCTGAATCAACGATTTGTGAGATTGGTATCGCTGGTTTTGCTTCTTTAACGGCATTAACAACGGAATCTGATCCAGACAAAGCATCCACACCATTTGACAAAAACCGCAGCGGGTTTGTTATGGGAGAAGGTGCTGGGGTTTTGATTCTAGAATCATTTGAACATGCCCAAAAGCGCGGAGCGAAGATTCTCGGGGAAGTTGTTGGCTATGGTGCCAATTGTGATGCCTACCATATGACTGCACCGAATCCTGACGGTTCAGGTGCTGGAAAAGCAATGAAACTCGCGATGTCTGAAGCAGCGATCACTCCAGCCGAAGTAGGCTATATCAATGCTCACGGAACAAGCACACCAGCTAATGATGTAGCTGAAGCTACATCGATCCAATATGGTTTAGGGGACGACTATCGCAAACCTTACGTCAGCAGTACAAAATCTATGACAGGACATCTATTGGGGGCAGCAGGAGGAATCGAAGCAATTGCCTCGCTTTTAGCCTTGCAGCATCAATTTATTCCACCGACCATCAATGTTCGTGAACAAGATCCTGAAATCGACTTAAATATTGTGAAAAACCAAAGCCAGCCAGCAGAAATTACGTATGCAATGAGTAACTCACTAGGTTTTGGTGGACACAATGCAGTCATCTTATTGAAACGTTGGGAGGAAGCTTAATTGGAAACAAATGAAATCAAGGATCTGCTTTCCCAATTTGATCAGTCCTCTTTGACTGAATTGCAGCTCAAAAAAGAAAACATCGAACTTTATTTTAATAAAAATTCGTTCAGTAGCCGTCAAGTATCATCCGAGAGTTCAGATGTCAAAGTTGAAAGCATCCCTGCAGCTGCACCAGTACCAAGCGTACAACCAACAGCTGCTGGAACCCTCGAGGTTAGTTCAGAGCCAATTATAGCGGGAACGGAGATCGTTTCACCTTTAGTGGGTGTGGTTTACTTAAAACCTAGTCCTGAACAAAGCCAATTCAAACAAATCGGCGATTCTGTCAAAAAAGGGGATGTCCTTTGTATCGTTGAAGCAATGAAAGTAATGAATGAAATTGTTAGCGATGTTGATGGCGAATTAGTTGAAATCTTAGTTGAAAATGAGCAGATCGTTGAATACGATCAACCATTATTCCGTGTGAAAGAAGGGTAAGCTATGTCAGTTATGTCAATTCAAGAAATCAAAGAAATCATTCCCCATCGCTATCCTATGCTCTTAGTGGATCGCATTGAAGAACTAGAAGAAGGAAAACGGGTGGTAGCAAAGAAGAACGTGACCATCAACGAACCTTTTTTTCAAGGCCATTTTCCTCATGAACCAGTCATGCCTGGTGTATTGATCGTTGAAGCAATGGCCCAAGCGGGGGCAGTTGCACTCTTGTCTTTACCGGATTTTCGAGGTAAAACCGCTTATTTCGGCGGACTTGATAAAGCAAAATTCCGCAAAAAAGTAACACCAGGAGATACATTGATCTTAGAAGTAGAAATACTCAAGGTAAAATCTGCAGCAGGAATCGGCAAAGGGATTGCCTATGTTGATGGCAAAAAAGTTGCAGAAGCAGAACTTACCTTCATGATTGGATAGGTGAAAAATGTTTTCTAAAGTATTGATAGCTAACCGTGGTGAGATCGCTGTTCGCATTATACGTGCTTGCCGCGAACTTGGGATCCAAACGGTCGCAGTTTATTCAGAAGCAGATAAAGAAGCGTTACATGCAGAACTTGCCGATGAAGCCATTTGTATTGGCCCGGCGAAAGCAGCAGACTCTTATTTGAATGTGCAACAAATATTAAGCGCCGCGATCGTTACCAAAGCTGAAGCCATCCATCCCGGATTTGGTTTCTTATCAGAAAATAGCCGTTTTGCATCTATGTGTGAAGAATGCAATATTGTCTTTATTGGTCCTAAGAGTGAAACAATCGATGCAATGGGGAACAAAATCAATGCCCGACGGTTGATGATCGAAGCACAAGTGCCAGTGATCCCCGGCAGTCAAGGAGCGATTTCTGATGTGAAAGAAGCATTGACGATCGCTGAAGAAATTGGCTATCCAGTGATGCTTAAAGCAGCAGCAGGCGGTGGTGGTAAAGGCATACGTAAAGTATTGACAAAAGAAGAATTGCCGCAGCATTTTTCTTCCGCTCAGCAAGAAGCAAAAGCCGCTTTTGGTAATGATGAAATGTATATTGAGAAAATCGTGTATCCCGCAAGACATATCGAAGTCCAAGTTTTAGGAGATTCTTTTGGGAATATCATTCACTTGGGCGAGCGGGATTGTTCTTTACAACGGAACAATCAAAAAGTTTTGGAAGAATCGCCATCGGTCGTAATATCAGCTAGTAAACGTCAAGAACTAGGAGCTGCAGCAGTTCGCGCCGCTCAGGCTGTTGGCTATCGCAATGCTGGTACAATCGAATTTCTGATGGATGAAGCTGGCGAATTCTATTTCATGGAAATGAATACTCGCATCCAGGTCGAACATCCGATCACAGAAATGGTGACCAATATCGATCTCGTAAAAAAACAAATTGAGATTGCTAGCGGCGAACCGCTGGATATCAAACAAGAAGATGTCAAAATGCAAGGTGCTGCCATCGAGTGTCGTATCAATGCGGAAAATCCAGCCTTTAATTTTGCTCCTTCCCCTGGAAAAATTCACAATTTGTTTTTACCTGGAGGAGGTCTGGGCGTTCGTGTGGATAGTGCCATGTACTCTGGATATACGATTCCTCCTTACTATGATTCGATGATTGCAAAGGTCATCGTTCATGGAGAAAATCGATTTGAAGCATTGATGAAAATGCAGCGAGCTTTGGCTGAATTAGTGACTGAGGGTGTAGTGACGAATGCAGAATTCCAAATGGATCTGATCGGTCATCCAAAAGTGATTGCCGGAGACTACAACACAGCCTTTTTACAAGAGGAATTCTTGCCAAACTGGACGCCTGAACAATAGGAGGGAAGAGAATGGCTTTATTTAAAAAGAAGAATTACATTCGCATCAATCCTAATCGCGGCCAGGCACCTGCCAATGAACCAACAGTGCCCGACAATCTTTGGGCGAAATGTCCCAGATGTAAACGGACCTTATATACAAAAGAAATGGGCGCAGAAAAAGTCTGTCCTCATTGCGGCTATAATTTCCGTATCAGTGCCTGGGAAAGAATCGCATTAACGATCGACGAAAAAAGCTTGGAAGAATGGGATACAGATGTGAAAACAGAAGATCCTCTCAACTTTCCTGATTATCTCGAAAAAATAGCTTCCGTACAGGAAAAAACTGGTCTCCATGAAGCCGTGTTAACTGGAGAAGCGACAATCAATCAGCAACCTGTGGCAATAGGAATCATGGATTCCAACTTTATTATGGGAAGTATGGGAACTGTCGTAGGTGAAAAAATCACTCGATTGTTTGAGCGAGCGCTTGCGAAGAACTTACCCGTTGTATTATTCACTGCTTCTGGTGGTGCACGGATGCAAGAAGGGATTTTTTCATTGATGCAGATGGCTAAAATCTCTGCAGCAGTGAAGCGTCATAGTGAAGCCGGTTTATTTTATTTGACAGTCTTGACAGATCCAACTACCGGAGGCGTAACAGCAAGTTTTGCAATGGAAGGAGATGTGATTCTCGCTGAACCGCAGGCATTGATTGGGTTTGCGGGGAGACGAGTGATCGAACAAACGATTCGACAAGAACTGCCAGAAGACTTCCAAAAAGCAGAGTTCTTGTTGGAACATGGTTTTGTCGATCAAATCGTTCCACGGACACAATTAAGGGAACGAATTTCCCAATTGCTTAAATTGCATACGATAAAGGGGTGGATGACAAATGATTGAAGCGGCACATGAGATCGTTGAGTTAGCCCGCAGCAAAGATCGTTTGACGGCACTTGATTACTTTGAACATGTTTTTAGCGATTTTCAGGAATTCCATGGGGATCGTCTCTATGCCGATGATGAAGCTGTTGTGGGCGGGGTCGCTGCCTTAGATGGGAAACCTGTGACAGTGATCGGTATCCAAAAAGGGCGGAACCTGCCAGAGAACCTTCGACGAAATTTTGGTGCTCCTCATCCAGAAGGTTACCGAAAAGCGTTGCGGCTAATGAAACAAGCGGAGAAATTTCAACGGCCTGTTATCACATTGATCAATACAGCAGGTGCCTATTGCGGCGTCGGCGCTGAAGAGCGTGGCGAAGGAGAAGCGATTGCGCGCAATCTCTTAGAAATGTCAGATTTAAAAGTACCAATCTTGGCAATCATTATTGGCGAAGGCGGCAGTGGTGGAGCTTTGGCATTGGCTTTAGGGGATGAAGTATGGATGATGGAACATTCTATCTATGCGATTTTATCCCCGGAAGGCTTTGCATCTATCCTCTGGAAAGATGGAAGCCGTGCGAAAGAAGCTGCCGGACTCATGAAAATAACAGCGCAAGAGTTGCACAAGCTTGGAGTGATCGAAAAAGTGATTCCCGAGACCATCGACGGTGAACTGTTGTCGAAAGAGACAGTGATCGCGGAAATGCGATCGGCAATCACCAAAAAGATCGCTGCTCTAGCACAAAAGAATATAGACCAACTCCTTGCTGAGCGCTATCAGCGTTTTCGCAAATTTTAATCATAAGTTTGATATCAATGTCGATTTTTGATCCGTCATTGATTTCAAGCTTTTTTATTTGTCCTTGTGAAATTTCTCTAATATAATAAACATCAGCAGATAGTTGTTTGAAATTCAATAACATTGTGGTATTATGTATATATTCTGAATAAAGATGGGAATATATGCATAATTATTTATTTTATAAGGGGAGAAAACAAATGAAGAAATTGATGAGTGGATTTATAACAGTTGCTGCTTTATTAACTTTAGCTGCATGTGGGAATGGTGGATCATCAAGCACTGATTCGTCAAAAAAAGGAGATCAAAATCAGCTAGAAGCTATCAAGTCTGCTGGTGTATTAAATGTAGCGACATCAGCTGATTTTGCACCTTTTGAGTTCCATGCTTTGATTGATGGTAAAGACCAAATCGTCGGCGCGGACATTGATCTGGTAAATGAAATCGCCAAAGAATTAGGCGTCAAAGTCAATGTAATGGACTTAGAGTTCAATGCTGTTCTAACTGCATTGAGCCAAGGAAAAGCGGATATTGCGGTTTCTGGGATCTCAGCAACTGATGAAAGAAAACAAACATTTGATTTTACTGACAACTACTTTACACCTGAACAAAAAATCGTGATCAAAAAGGACAATACGGATGCATTGTCTGCAATCGATGACTTTTCAGGAAAGAAGGTAGGCGCCCAAAAAGGATCGATCCAAGAGGCTGTGGTTCAAAACCAATTAGCTGACTCACAATTGGTTTCGATTGCGAAAGTGCCTAACTTGATCAATGAATTGAAACAAGGATCGATCGATGGGCTAGTACTTGAAAGTGCCGTTGCAGACTCATATGTTGCTCAAAATGATGATTTGGCAGTGGCTGACATTGCTTTGGAAGCTTCACCAGATGATTCTTATGCTATCGCTCTACCAAAAGGCAGCACAGAATTAAAAGATGAATTGAACCGTATTTTGAAAGAATTGAATGATAAAGGGACAATTAATGAATACGTTCAAAAGAATACAGACTTAGCCAACGAAAATGCGGCTGAATAGATCGGAGTAGTAAATTTATGGATTTTTCCTTCTTGTCGACTTATTATCCTTACTTTATCTCAGGGGTATTGATTACGATTGTCATCTCCATTATTACAGTGATCCTAGGCACCATCCTCGGAATCACCTTTGCATTGATGAAGTTATCAAAAGTAAAACCATTACGCTGGATCGCTAATACATATATCGAAGTGTTACGGGGAACACCGATGCTGGTTCAGATATTGATTGCATTTGGGTTATTGCAGGGGCTGTTCTCACTGCCGACGATTTCGTTTGGTGTGTTGAATCTTGACTTTGGACGACTATTCCCAGGGATTATCGCCCTTTCATTGAACTCAGGGGCTTACGTTGCTGAAATCGTTCGTGGTGGTATCAATGCAGTCGATTTTGGTCAATCAGAAGCAGCTGGTTCGCTAGGATTGCGTCCTGCACAAGCGATGCGGTATGTTATTTTACCTCAAGCTTTGCGTAATATCTTGCCTCCTCTAGGTAACGAGTTCATTGTTTTGATCAAAGACTCCTCTTTGTTATCCACTATCGGTATCTACGAATTGATGAATAGCGCACAAATTGTTGTGACAAGTTCGTATCAGCCATTAACTCCTTTATATGTTGCCGCTGTAATTTACTTTATTTTAACGTTTACCACCTCCCGCTTGTTGAATCTATGGGAGAAAAAACTCGGCAAAGGTTACCGGCGATAGGAGGAAAAAAGATGGATACAATGATTAAAGTAAAGAATTTACACAAAACATTTGGAACAAATCAGGTGCTTAAAGGTATCAATACTGAAATCAAAAAAGGTGAGGTCGTTGTTGTGATTGGACCTTCCGGATCGGGAAAGAGTACTTTTTTACGCTGCTTGAATTTGTTAGAAGAACCAACAAGCGGCAATATTTACTTTAAAGGGACGGACATTACTGACAAAAAAAATGATATTTATCAAATGCGGGAAAAATTAGGCATGGTTTTTCAAAACTTTAACCTCTTCCCCAATCTGACAGTAATGGATAATATTACATTGTCGCCAATCAAAGTAAAAAAAATGTCTAAAGAAGACGCTCGGAAAATCGGAGAGAAACTGTTGACTGACGTAGGGTTGCCGGATAAAGCAAAAGCTTATCCTCAAAGCTTATCCGGAGGACAAATGCAACGGATCGCTATTGCTCGCGCATTGGCGATGCAGCCAGAAGTGATGTTGTTTGACGAACCAACATCGGCGTTAGACCCGGAAATGGTCGGTGAGGTATTGAGTGTCATGCAGCGTTTGGCTCAAGAAGGGATGACGATGGTGATCGTTACCCATGAAATGGGATTTGCCAAAGAGGTTGGCGACCGCGTTCTTTTCATGGACCAAGGGGTCATTATGGAAGAGGGGACTCCTGCTCAAATATTTGATGCACCGAAAAATCCGCGGACAATCGATTTTCTGGCAAAAGTCTTATGATCTTTTTTAGACCATGAAGTTGGTTAGTGTGATGTGCGTTCATATCGGTCAAGATGAAAAACAATGAATTGTCTGAACGATTCTTGAGGAAGGAAGCTGCAGAAGTAATCTGCATTGATTGCTCACTCCTCTGATCGTTCGGCTTTTTTATTTTTTAAAGAAAGTAGCAGTGGATGATCCGTTGCTTTTTTCAACTAGATGAAAATCTGTTGCTGAGAGTTGTAGCTCAGTCTAGTATTTCACACGATTCTATTGTATAATTACAGGTTGAAAGTAGCATTATAAGTAGGATGCCTTTAAATAATCATCAGTGACCCTGTGGGGACTGATTGACGACTTGTCAGCTGACAATCTGTTTTTATCTAGACGTGTCAACAAATTGACTATTTTTGTCACATGAATAAAAGAATCAAGGAGAATCTATGTTTTCAAAATTTAAACCGACTTGGATGGTCGATGCCATCTATCAGATCACTCCCCATCAACTTAAGAAGCAAGGCATCAAAGCTGTTCTAACTGACCTTGATAATACCCTGATTGCTTGGAATGATCCTGACGGTAGTGAAGAGCTAAAAAATTGGTTGTTAGAAATGAAGAATGCGGGAATCCCGGTGATTGTCGTTTCAAACAATAATAGTGAACGGGTCGCACGGGCAGTGGCGCCCTTTGGTTTGCAATACGTCCATCGAGCATTGAAACCTTTTTCTCGTGGCATCAAGCAAGGATACCGCCAACTCGGCTTGCAAAAAGAAGATGTTGTGATGATCGGTGATCAAATCATGACCGACATTCAAGGTGCTAATCGAGCAGGGGTCCGTAGTATCTTAGTGAAGCCGATCATTAATACGGATTCATGGAAAACACAATTCAACCGTTTGCTGGAGCGAAGAATTATGAAGTATTTATTGAAACACAATCCAGAAATGAAATGGCGAGGTGGAATTTGATAATGAATGAAGAAATGATTCATTGTATTGGCTGTGGCGCGCTGATCCAGACAGAAAATCCAACAGAGCTTGGTTATACACCGCTCTCTGCATTAGAGAAAGGGTTAGAAACCGGAGAAGTCTATTGCCAACGCTGTTTCCGCTTGCGACATTACAATGAAATCCAAGATGTCTCGCTGACAGACGATGATTTTCTGCGTTTACTGAACGAACTTGGTCAAAAAGATGCATTAATCGTAAATGTAGTGGATATCTTTGATTTTAACGGTTCGTTGATTCCAGGACTTCATCGTTTTGTGGGAGACAATCCTGTGTTGCTAGTGGGCAATAAAGTGGATATCTTGCCAAAGTCATTGAAGAAATCAAAAATGACCCAATGGATGAGAGAGCGTGCCCATGAAGCAGGGCTGCGTCCAATCGATGTTTTATTGACAAGTGCAAAAAAAGCCGCCGAAATGACTGAATTGTTACAGGCGATCGATCATTATCGAGAAGGTCGAGATGTCTATGTGGTAGGTGTTACGAATGTTGGTAAGTCGACATTGATCAATCAAATCATCAAACAGACGGCTGGAGTCCAAGAATTGATTACTACTTCTCGTTTTCCAGGGACAACCCTTGATAAAATCGAAATTCCTCTCGACGACGGTCACTTTTTGATCGACACTCCAGGGATCATCCACCGACATCAGATGGCTCATTACCTTGGAAAGAAAGATTTAAAAATCGTGGCGCCGAATAAGGAAATCAAACCGAAAAGCTACCAATTGAATGCTGGCCAAACACTCTTTTTCGGAGGAGTGGCACGTTTTGACTTTATTCAAGGAGAGCGCAGCTCATTCATTGCTTATGTAGCAAATGATGTGGTGCTGCATCGCACGAAGTTAGAAAAAGCTGATGCTTTTTATCAAAAACATGTTGGTGGTCTTTTACAACCGCCTCGTCCTGATGAGTTAGCTGATTTTCCGGAGTTAGTTCGCTTTGAATTTTCGATCAAAGAAAAAACAGATATTGTTTTTGCAGGTTTAGGATGGATCACAGTCACAAAACCAGGAGTTGTTGCTGGTTGGGCACCCAAAGGCGTTGATGTGATCAAACGGAAAGCATTAATTTAAAGGAAGAAGGCAGAACATGGAATTACGAGGAAAACAAAAGCGGTTTTTACGCAGTGAAGCGCATCATTTAACACCGATTTTTCAGATTGGCAAAGGCGGGTTGAATGAGGCAATGATCAATCAAATCGAAGAAGCGCTAGAAAAAAGAGAATTGATCAAGGTATCTTTATTGCAAAATACCGACGAAGTGGCGGAGGACGCTGCTACAGCAATCAGTGAAGCGATTCAATGCGAGGTTGTTCAAATCATTGGACGCGTGATTGTGTTATTCAAACCATCTACAAAAGAAAAATATAAAAAAATCTCTGTAAACGTACGTTCATTATAGGAGTGATTTGACATGCAAGGAAATTCGTTTGGCAAAGTTCAGACCTTATATACAACAGAAGCGGCTTATCAAGCGCCTAAAAAACAAGTGGGCATACTGGGGGGGAATTTCAACCCCGTTCACTATACCCACTTGGTCATGGGTGAAGAAGTTGGGCAAGCTTTGGGCTTGGATAAAGTCTATTTTATGCCTGAGTATCTTCCGCCGCATGTCGATGAAAAAAAGACGATCCCGGCTGCTCACCGACTGGCAATGTTACAGTTAGCGATTGCGGATAATCCCCGATTTGCGATTGAAGACATTGAATTGAAACGTAAAGGGAAAAGCTATACTTTTGATACAATGAAGGAACTGACTGAAAAGAACCCTGATACAAGTTATTACTTTATTATTGGCGGCGACATGGTACAATACTTGCCGAAGTGGCATCGGATTGATGAATTGATGGAGTTGGTCACCTTCGTCGGGGTTCGTCGTCCTAGTTATCCCGTTGAAACACCCTATCCGATCATTTGGATCGATGTGCCTTTGATGGATATCAGCTCCACAATAATTCGTAAGAAAGTGCAACAAGGATGCTCGATTCGCTACTTATTGCCGGAAAATGTGTTAAACTATATTCAAGAAAAGGGGCTGTATCTGGATGAATAGCCAACAGTATACGCCTGCTGAACGCGAATTATTGATGCAGGAAGTACAAATGCATATGAGCCAAAAACGATTTCAGCATGTACTAGGTGTGGAAAAAACTGCTGTCGCATTGGCTGAAAAATTCGGTGCTTCACCGGAAAAAGCCAGTATCGCTGCGCTGACTCATGATTATGCCAAAGAGCGTCCAGATGAAGAATTCCAGCTTGTCATTCGGCGAGATGGTTTTGATCTGGAATTGCTCAATTGGAGCAATGCTATTTGGCATGGTATTGTGGGAGCCGATTTTGTTCAGCGAGAGTTAGGCATCGATGACGAAGAGATCCTACAAGCCATTCGTATCCATACGACTGGTGCTGCAGAAATGAGTTTGTTGGATAAGATCATTTACGTTGCCGATTATATCGAACCTGGTCGGTCATTTCCTGGTGTGAAAGAAGCCCGTGAATTAGCTATGATTGATCTTGACGCTGCAGTAGCTTACGAAACGAAACATACATTGCTTTATTTGATTGAAAAGGAAGCACCAATTTATCCCAAGACGATTGAAACATACAATCATTGGGTCGCAAACCATTAGGAGGGAATTACCATAGATAGCCAGAGAATTTTAGAAATTGCTGTTAAAGCAGCAGATTCAAAACATGCCGAAGATATTATGGCATTAGACGTTCGTGAAATTTCATTATTAGCCGATTACTTTGTGATTTGTTCAGGGAACAGTGACAGACAAATCAATGCCATCATTGATGAAGTTCTTGACAAAGAAGAAGAAAACCAAGTGGAGGTTCGCCGTGTTGAAGGAAAAGATGGTGGTAAATGGGTCTTGATTGATCTTGGTGATGTCATCGTTCACGTTTTCAACGCTTCAGAACGTGCGTTTTATAATTTAGAAAAATTATGGTCAGATGCACCGCTTGTTGATCTGAACGAATGGGTCGTGGCTTAATAATGGCCTACGAAACATTTGCTTTTGTCTATGACGAAGTAATGGATTCCAGTCTCTATCAAAAGTGGCTGGATTTTTCTTGCCGTCATTTAGGTGAAAAAAAACAAATTATGGAACTAGCCTGCGGAACAGGTGCATTAGCAGTAGAATTCGCAAAAGCGGGTTTTGATGTAACCGGCTTAGACCTTTCAGAAGAAATGTTGATGATCGCCAGTCAGCGGGCGGAACAAGAGGATACGCCCATCCAATTGGTAGAAGGGGACATGCTGGATCTGACAGATGTGGGAACCTACGAAGCGATCACTTGTTACTCTGACTCAATCTGTTATATGGAAGATGAACAAAGTGTCCAACAAGTTTTCGATGGGGTTTATAACAGCTTGCGTGACGACGGGGTATTTATGTTCGATGTACACTCAACGTACCAGATCGATGAAGTATTCCCTGATTACAGCTACCACTATCAAACAGATGAGTTTGCCTTTCTCTGGGAAAGTTACCAAGGAGAAGTTCCTCACAGCATTGAACATTTTTTGACTTTTTTTGTGCAAAATGAGGATGGAACTTTCCAACGAATGGATGAACTACACCGAGAACGCACCTATTCGCTTGAAAGTTATCAGCGGATGTTAGAAAATGCTGGCTTCTCTGAAATCGAAATGTATGCAGACTTTATTGATAGTCCGCCAAATGAAAAGAGCCGTCGTTGGTTCTTTGTCTGCCGCAAGCTTTGATTGTTTGCGGTTTTTTTTAGATTAAAAATAGCATAAAAATCTAGTTATCCGCATAAAAACTGGACTTATCACACTTTATCAAGGTCAAAACCACTCAATTTACTACTAATTTACTACTTATGAATGAGCTTTGATACGACGATTTATCCTTGAAAAGTGAAGATATAAAGATACTTCCAATAAAATTTGAATATTTAATAGGTAGACACTTCAAAAAATGAGGTGTCTATTTTTTTACCCGATTTTGAAAGGAAGTGAACTTATGAAAACAAAAAATCAAGAATCAAAAGGTCGTTCCCCACTCTTTAAGACCATCAAACATTCATTCAGCCAATAAAAAAGAAAGGATAGGTAAAAATATGGAACTTAAATTTGTGATTCCCAACATGGAAAAAACATTCGGCAATTTAGAATTTGCTGGCGAGGATAAAGTCGTTCAGCGAAGAATCAACGGACGGCTAACTGTCTTATCAAGAAGCTATAATCTCTATTCTGATGTTCAAAGAGCAGATGATATTGTGGTGGTGCTTCCTGCTGAAGCTGGCGAAAAACATTTCGGCTTTGAGGAACGTGTGAAGTTAGTCAATCCACGTATTACCGCAGAGGGCTACAAAATCGGCACTCGTGGTTTTACAAATTACCTTTTACATGCTGACGACATGATAAAAGAATAAAGAAAGAGAGGAAAAATGATGAGATTAGCAAATGGCATTGTATTAGATAAAGACACGACTTTTGGAGAATTGAAATTCTCTGCTCTACGTCGTGAAGTGAGAATCCAAAATGAAGACGGGTCGGTTTCAGATGAAATCAAGGAACGTACCTATGACTTAAAATCCAAAGGACAAGGACGCATGATTCAAGTAAGTATTCCTGCCAGCGTGCCTTTGAAAGAGTTTGATTATAACGCACGGGTGGAACTTATCAATCCCATTGCGGACACCGTTGCTACTGCCACCTATCAAGGAGCAGATGTTGACTGGTATATCAAGGCAGACGATATTGTGCTGACAAAGGATTCTAGTTCATTCAAAGCTCAACCACAAGCAAAGAAAGAACCGACACAAGACAAATAGTCGCTAGGTAGAAAGGAGACTTTTTCGCATGAAACAGCGTGGTAAAAGGATTCGCCCATCTGGTAAAGATTTAGTCTTTCATTTTACGATAGCGTCACTCCTGCCTGTTTTCCTGCTGGTTGTCGGACTGTTTCATGTGAAGACAATCCAGCAGATCAACTGGCAGGATTTTAACCTATCACAAGCAGATAAGATTGACATTCCCTATTTAATTATCAGTTTCAGTGTCGCAATTCTTATCTGCTTGCTGGTAGCGTTTGTATTCAAACGGGTTCGCTATGATACGGTTAAACAACTTTACCACCGTCAAAAACTGGCAAAGATGATACTTGAAAACAAGTGGTATGAATCTGAACAGGTCAAAACAGAGGGTTTCTTTAAAGATAGTGCTGGTCGTACAAAGGAAAAGATAACCTACTTCCCTAAAATGTATTATCGACTTAAAAATGGCTTGATACAGATACGGGTGGAAATCACGCTGGGAAAATATCAAGACCAACTCTTACACTTGGAAAAGAAATTAGAGAGTGGCTTGTACTGTGAGCTGACGGATAAAGAGTTAAAGGATTCCTATGTGGAATATACTTTGCTCTATGACACCATAGCCAGTCGTATTTCTATTGATGAAGTAGAAGCTAAAGATGGTAAACTTCGCTTAATGAAAAACGTATGGTGGGAATATGATAAGCTCCCTCATATGTTGATTGCTGGTGGTACAGGTGGCGGTAAAACTTACTTTATACTGACACTGATTGAAGCCTTGCTTCATACAGATTCAAAACTGTATATTCTTGACCCGAAAAATGCTGATCTTGCGGACTTAGGTTCTGTGATGGCAAATGTCTACTATAGAAAAGAAGACTTGCTTTCTTGCATTGAAACATTCTATGAAGAAATGATGAAACGTAGTGAGGAAATGAAGCAGATGAAGAACTATAAGACTGGCAAAAATTATGCTTACTTAGGTCTCCCGGCACACTTCTTAATCTTTGATGAATACGTCGCTTTCATGGAAATGCTGGGAACAAAAGAAAACACCGCAGTTATGAATAAGCTGAAACAGATTGTCATGTTAGGTCGTCAAGCTGGCTTCTTTCTAATACTGGCTTGTCAACGTCCAGACGCAAAATATTTAGGCGACGGAATCCGTGATCAGTTTAATTTCAGAGTGGCTTTAGGTCGTATGTCTGAAATGGGCTATGGCATGATGTTTGGCAGTGACGTACAAAAGGATTTCTTCTTAAAGCGAATCAAAGGTCGTGGCTATGTTGATGTAGGAACAAGTGTCATATCAGAGTTTTATACTCCCCTTGTACCAAAAGGATATGATTTCTTGGAGGAAATTAAAAAGTTATCCAACAGCAGACAGTCCACGCAGGCGACGTGCGAAGCGGAAGTCGCAGGTGTGGACTGATCTTGCTGGCTGGTGTGGCAATAGCCACGCCAGCACTTAACCCCCCGTATCTAACAGGGGGGTACAAATCGACAGGAAACAGTCAAAAAAACATTAGAAAATCCTTTGGTTACAAGGGATTTACAAAATTTCAGCGTATGTCAAATGGGCTTTAAAAGTTGACATACGCCTTTTTGATTGGAGGGATTTTTACTGAATGAACAAACTTGGTTACAGCATTTAAAAGAAAAACGCTTGGCTTATGGACTATCTCAAAACCGTTTAGCTGTTGCGACTGGTATTACAAGGCAGTATCTAAGCGATATTGAAACAGGAAAAGTCAAGCCATCAGAGGATTTACAGCAGTCCCTTTGGGAAGCTCTGGAACGCTTCAATCCCGACGCTCCCCTTGAAATGCTGTTTGATTATGTAAGAATTCGCTTTCCGACAACAGACGTACAGCAGGTGGTCGAAAACATCTTACAACTGAAACTGTCCTATTTTCTTCATGAGGACTATGGTTTCTATTCTTATTCAGAGCATTATGCTTTAGGCGACATATTCGTCCTTTGCTCCCATGAACTGGACAAAGGAGTTCTGGTGGAATTGAAAGGTCGTGGGTGCAGACAATTTGAAAGCTATCTTCTGGCACAACAAAGAAGCTGGTATGAGTTCTTTATGGACGTTTTGGTGGCTGGCGGTGTGATGAAACGCCTTGACCTTGCCATTAACGATAAGACAGGGATTTTAAATATCCCTGTACTCACTGAAAAGTGCCAACAGGAAGAATGTATCTCCGTCTTCCGCAGTTTTAAAAGCTATCGCAGTGGCGAACTGGTACGCAAAGAGGAAAAGGAATGTATGGGAAACACCCTCTATATCGGTTCATTACAAAGTGAAGTTTATTTCTGTATCTATGAAAAGGACTACGAGCAGTACAAGAAAAATGATATTCCCATTGAAGACGCAGAAGTAAAAAACCGTTTTGAGATTCGATTGAAAAATGAGCGTGCCTATTATGCAGTCCGTGATTTACTCGTCTATGACAATCCAGAGCATACCGCCTTTAAAATTATCAATCGGTATATCCGTTTTGTAGATAAAGACGATTCCAAACCTCGTTCTGATTGGAAACTGAATGAAGAATGGGCTTGGTTTATTGGGAACAATCGTGAACGATTAAAACTAACCACAAAACCAGAGCCTTACTCCTTCCAAAGGACGCTGAACTGGCTATCTCATCAAGTTGCCCCGACCTTAAAGGTTGCGATTAAACTTGATGAAATCAACCAGACGCAGGTTGTAAAAGACATTCTCGACCATGCGAAACTGACAGACCGACACAAGCAGATTTTGAAGCAACAGTCAGTAAAAGAACAGGACGTGATAACAACAAAAAAATAACTCAAATACAAATTCATTGAATATAGAGAGGAGAACATTTTTATGAATTTTGGACAAAACCTTTGTGCGACTCGTTCCTTAGTGAAAAGCTAAGGCACTAATAAAAGAACGAAAAAGTTTGGTTATTAGGAGAACTGATAATCTGACAGGTGGAATGATGAAGTAACGCTCTGAAACGCCTGCCCTGAGCCTCCGACAAGCATTGTATGAGGAAACTCAGAATGTTTGAAGCTCGGTAAAGACGGCTGAAAGATACCGTAATAGTTGATGAACATATATCTTCTATCGAAAACTATCCAGAGGTGGGTAGCGTATCCAACAGGTCGGGGGTCTATAAAATATCTATGGTTAGAATGTTCTATAAGGAACTGACGAAACAGCGAATGTACGGGTCTAAATTTGAACTTTGTAGAAATGCAAAGGTACGAGAAATCGTAGCTGGTGTGGCAAAGTAAGAATATAGGTTATGAAATGCCATATAACGTTACAGGCGGTATCAAGCCAGCAGGCTTATAGCTAGTGACCTAAGGATATATATGTATAGATAAGATTATCGGAACGAGGAAAGGTATTGGGTTCTCATCAAGAGAATAAACTGACGAAGAACAATAAGCAGTTGAACTAATGCTGAAAAGCAGAGGGCGAACCTAAGAAATTCTTGTAATGAGAATGGAGGAATGCCCTCAAGTCGTGTATATATTAGAAAAGTATTATGTTGTTTCAATAAGGATTACGAGTAAGATAAAAAAGCTCACTCAATTTCAAGTAAAGGAGTGAAGCCTTATGCCTAAAAATAAAAATGAAACATTGTGTGTAGAAGATTTAAGACACGCTGAATATTACGAAATGCAAAACACCTTTGATGATTTATATGCCAAAAGTAAGAATGGAGATATTTTCACTCATCTTATGGATATTATCCTATCGAGAGAAAATATATTACTGGCATATCGAAATATCAAAGCAAATGCAGGCAGTAAAACAGCAGGAACAGACGGTACAATAATTAAAGATATTGGCAAATTGCCAGCAGAAACAGTTGTCAAAAAAGTAAGATACATTGTTGCAGGCAGTCCACATGGGTATCGACCTAAGCCAGTGAGGCGAAAAGAAATACCAAAACCAAATGGTAAAACCAGACCTCTAGGTATTCCTTGTATGTGGGACAGGCTTATACAACAATGTATAAAACAAGTATTAGAACCAATCTGCGAAGCTAAATTTAGTGAAAACAGCTATGGTTTTAGACCTAATAGGTCAGTTGAAAATGCAATAAAAGCAACCTATAACCGCCTACAAATCAGCCAGCTACATTATGTGATTGAATTTGATATTAAGGGTTTCTTTGACAACGTGAACCATTCCAAGCTGATAAAACAGATATGGGCTATGGGAATACGGGACAAGCACTTGATATTCATTTTAAAAAGGATATTAAAAGCTCCAATCAAAATGACTAACGGTACAATAACATATCCAGAGAAAGGAACTCCGCAAGGGGGAATAATATCCCCACTACTAGCAAACATTGTTCTTAATGAGTTAGACCATTGGGTAGAAAGCCAATGGCAGGAAAATCCTGTTACAAAAAACTATGTGGTTCATATCAATAAAAGCGGTAGCCCATGTAAAAGCAACGCTTACAAAGAAATGAAGAAAACAAAGTTAAAGGAAATGTATATGGTTCGTTATGCAGATGATTTTAGAGTTTTCTGCCGCTACAAGGAAAGTGCTGAAAAAGCCAAAATAGCAATCACTCAATGGATTGAACAACGATTAAAATTGGAAGTATCACAAGAAAAAACAAGAATTGTAAATGTTAGAAAAAGATACTCCGACTTTCTTGGTTTCAAGATTAAAATGATACCGAGAAGAAAGAAGTTAGTTGTTAAATCACATATAAGTGATAAACAATTCAAAAACCAAAAAGACAAGCTGGTATCACAGGCAAAGAAAATTGCTTCTCCCTCAAAAGGGAAAACGGAATTAGAAGAAACAAGACTTTATAATTCAATGGTATTAGGTATGCAAAATTATTATCAGATTGCAACGAATGTAAATCTGGATTGTATGAAACTGAATAGAGCTGTAATGGCTATCTTCACTAACAGATTAGGTACAAACAAAAGGGGCAGATTGAGAAAAACAGGCAGACAACTTACGACAAAGGAGGCAACAAGATATGGTAAATCTAAAATGCTTCGGTATGTTGCTGGCGAGGGCGAACCTATTTTCCCTGTTGGATATATCCAACACAGAAAACCAATGGCAAAGGTGTATTTAGCGAATTGCTACACTCTAGAGGGAAGAAAATTTATCCACACCAATCTAAGTGTTGATAAATTACTGATGTACCAGTTAATGAAATTATCTTTGGAAAATCGCACAATAGAATACGCAGACAATCGAATTTCGCTATTTTCTGCTCAACATGGAAAATGTGCTATAACTCTGGAAGAATTTCAACAAGCTAATGAAATACATTGTCATCATATTGTACCAACTGGAGCTGGTGGAAATGACGATTATAAAAATCTTATTTTGGTAAAAGAGGCGGTACACCGTCTAATACACGCTAAAACAGAAGAAACAATACAAAAATATATAGCTCTATTGAAGCTAAATAAAGTCCAGCTCATAAGACTAAATAAATATAGAGTATTAGCTGGCAATCAAGAATTAAACTTGATATAGGTCTACTACATAAATACTTTTCAATATAAACACGATGGAACGCGGAGTGCGGTGAAAGTCGCACGCTCCGTGTGAATGGGGGGAAAAGTTTGAGATATTTATAATATCAGGAACTTACCTATCCATATATAACTGGTTTCTATCAAACGCTCAATCACTGGTGCTTTTAGCAATCGTTGTGATTGGCTTGTATCTTGGCTTCAAGCGTGAGTTTAGCAAACTGATTGGCTTTTTAATTATTGCGATTATTGCGGTTGGCTTAGTCTTCAACGCTGCTGGAGTAAAAGACATTTTACTAGAGCTATTCAATCGCATTATTGGTGCTTAAATAAAACCGTTCTTTTGTGGAATATAAGTGGTTTTCTTATGTTCCGCAAAGGAATGGTACACCAAACGAAGTGCGGTAGGGATTTTTGAATCTCTACAAAGAAAGGACGTGAATATATGGACGATATGCAAGTCTATATTGCGAATTTAGGCAAATACAATGAGGGCGAATTGGTCGGTGCGTGGTTTACCTTTCCCATTGACTTTGAGGAAGTCAAAGAGAAAATCGGCTTGAATGATGAATATGAGGAATACGCCATTCATGATTACGAGTTACCCTTTACGGTTGACGAATACACTTCTATTAGCGAACTCAATCGCCTATGGGAAATGGTATCGGAGTTGCCAGAAGAACTACAATCGGAGCTATCTGCTCTGCTCACTCATTTTTCAAGTATTGAAGAACTAAGCGAACATCAAGAAGATATTATCATTCATTCCGATTGTGATGATATGTCTGACGTGGCACGCTACTACATTGAAGAAACGGGTGCTTTAGGCGAAGTGCCAGCCAGTCTTCAAAACTATATTGATTATGAATCCTATGGTCGGGATTTAGACCTTTCGGGAACGTTTATCTCAACCAATCACGGGATTTTTGAAATCGTCTATTAAATCTGTCGGTACATTCTTACTGGCAGATTTTCTTGTTTACGGGGTAGTCAAAAGACTATCCCCATTTTTATGAAAGGATTGATTACATGAAGAAAATACGAAGCTATACCAGTATCTGGTCTGTTGAGAAAGTGTTGTACTCCATCAATGACTTTAGACTTCCGTTTCCCATAACCTTTACGCAAATGACATGGTTTGTCGTGTCACTCTTTGCAGTTATGATACTTGGCAACTTGCCCCCTCTTTCTATGATAGAGGGAGCATTTCTCAAATACTTTGGGATTCCTGTGGCTTTCACATGGTTTATGTCTACAAAAACCTTTGATGGTAAAAAGCCTTATGGATTTTTGAAGTCTGTCATTGCTTATGCACTGCGACGAAAGCTGACCTATGCAGGAAAAAAAGTAACGCTTGGCAGAAACCAGCCACAAGAAGCCATTACAGCAGTTAGGAGTGAATTTTATGGCATATCCAATTAAATATATTGAAAACAATCTGGTCTGGAATAAAGATGGGGAATGTTACGCTTACTATGAGCTTGTTCCCTACAATTACTCATTTCTAAGTCCGGAACAGAAAATACAAGTACATGATTCTTTCAGACAGCTTATCGCACAAAATCGTGATGGCAAGATTCATGCTTTACAAATCAGTACAGAATCCAGCATACTTTCTGCACAAGAACGTTCCAAAAATGAAGTCACTGGAAAGCTCAAAACGGTTGCCTATGACAAAATCGACCAACAGACAGACGCTTTAATATCCATGATTGGCGAAAATCAAGTGGACTACCGTTTCTTTATCGGTTTTAAGTTGCTTCTCAACGATCAGGAGTTTTCTATGAAAAGTCTTACCGTTGAAGCAAAAAATGCTTTTACTGATTTTGTCTATGATGTGAACCATAAGCTGATGGGCGATTTTGTTAGTATGAGTAATGATGAAATCCTGCGTTTTCAGAAGATGGAAAAGCTTTTAGAAAATAAAATCTCCCGTCGTTTCAAAATCCGAAGATTAGATAAGGATGACTTCGGCTATCTGATTGAACACCTTTACGGACAGACAGGCACTGCCTATGAAGAGTATGAGTATCCTCTATCAAAGAAAAAGCTGGAACATGAAACACTGATTAAAACCTATGACCTCATTAAGCCTACTCGCTGTCTGGTGGAAGAAAAACAGCGATATTTGAAAATCCAGCAGGAAGACGAAACCGCCTATGTAGCTTACTTTACCATCAACAGTATTGTCGGCGAACTGGACTTCCCGTCCTCTGAAATCTTCTACTACCAGCAACAGCAATTTACCTTTCCGATTGATACGTCAATGAATGTGGAAATTGTAGCGAATCGTAAAGCCCTATCTACTGTCCGCAATAAAAAGAAAGAACTGAAAGACTTGGATAACCACGCTTGGCAAAGTGATAATGAAACCAGCTCTAATGTGGCGGAAGCTCTGGAAAGTGTGAACGAGCTGGAAACCAATTTAGACCAAAGCAAGGAATCTATGTATAAGCTGTCCTATGTTGTAAGGGTATCAGCAAATGACCTTGACGAACTTAAACGTCGTTGTAATGAAGTGAAAGATTTCTATGATGATTTGAGCGTGAAACTGGTACGACCTTTTGGGGATATGCTGGGCTTACATGAAGAATTTTTACCTGCCAGCAAAAGATATATGAATGACTATATTCAATACGTGACCTCTGATTTCCTCGCTGGTTTAGGTTTTGGTGCTACTCAAATGCTGGGTGAAAATGAGGGGATTTATGTTGGCTACAGCTTAGATACTGGACGCAATGTCTATCTGAAACCTGCTCTTGCCAGTCAAGGGGTTAAGGGTTCAGTAACCAATGCGTTAGCGTCTGCCTTTGTCGGTTCGCTGGGTGGTGGTAAATCCTTTGCGAATAACCTTATCGTCTATTATGCAGTGCTTTATGGGGCACAAGCAGTGATTGTAGACCCAAAAGCAGGTGCGAAACGTTCCTACTTGAAAAGAGTAGGCACAGCACTTCATTAAATCAATATTTAATGTGTGTTGGAGAACT